>JAGCTA010000439.1 GCA_017963875.1 Victivallales bacterium
GAGAACTGGAATTTCGCCTGTGGCGGCGCTGCGCTTGAACCGCCAGCCGAGCCAGCCATCATCCATGGTCCATGGCTAACCAATCCTGACGTCGGCAAAATGACCGTCGCCTTCAGTTGCAATATTCCTCTAGGCGCCGCCATTCGCTACCGCAAAATCGGAGAAGACGTCTGGCAGGCCGTCTGGCATCATCGGCAAGGCCGGTGCCTTCGCCGCACCTACCACGCAATCGCGCTGGAAGGCCTTGAACCTGGCGCTTCCTACGAATACAACATCATCGTCATTCATCCCGACAACTACAACGAAATTCAACTGGGCGACACACACAGATTCCAAGTGCCCGACGCATCCAGACACGCCTATTCCTTCTTCTTCACCGCAGACCTTCAGTTCAGCCTTGACAGGCAGCACGATATCTTCGGTAAATTGCTCAAGGCGGCAGACGCGGACAGTTGCGATTTCTTCGTCCTTGACGGCGATGTCAACAGCGCATTCCTTCCAGAGGATGTCATCCGCGGCCCCTTTGCGCAACTCTGCGAACACGGCGCAGCCGAAAAACCAATCATCTACGTCCGAGGGAACCACGAGATGCGCGGCGAACACGGAGACCGTTTCCTAGATTTCTTCGCCACGAACATCGGCACGACATACGATGTCCTCCGAATCGGCGACACCGCCTTCCTCCTTCTGGATTCATGGGAGGACAAACCCGCCAAAACCCCTGGACACACATACTGCCAGTGGAATCTTGACGACTGGTTCATCAATACCGAATCCGATTGGCTGAAAACTGCCGTGGAAAGCGAGAAATGGACGGGAGCCAAACGCCGCATCGTCATCTGCCATGGTGCCGCCTATTCCCACCGTGACGGTTGCTACCACATGCCATTCGTCCTTCAAGACATGACCGATCCGTATTTTGAAGGTCAACCTCCAAAATCTCCGCTGAACCTATGGCTGGCGGGTCATGTCCACCGTTATCTGCGTTCCATTCCAGGAACCGATGACATCGCCGCCGAAGCCATGCCGCCTGCGCCATTCAAAGGCGGTAAAACCTATACCTATCCCGTGCTTACTGTCGGCGGGCCTGGCGCGGGCCGAGTTACACAGGCCAGTTGCTTCCGCATTGACACAGACGAAAACGGCATGACCGTCCGCGCATGGAACCAGGAAGGCACGCTTCTCGAACATCTCAGATATGGAAACGACGGCACGTGCACGGAATTCACCTCCCTACCGCACTTCACCGTCCAACCACAGTACTGAAATGCGTGCTCAACTCATGAAAAAAACTCTTCTGGCCGTTTGTAAATTCCTTATGGATTAATAGCGGCGAATGAATAAGAAATATACTCAACAGAATCGCATTGACAAATTCAGGGAAATGTCATGAATCGTACACAAGAACTTTATGAACGAGCGAAAAGATTGATTCCAGGCGGCGTGGGCTTGCTGAGCAAGAGTCCGTATATCCTTGCTCCAGGCACTTGGCCAGCATACCATTCCCAGGCGCATGGTTGCGAGGTCGTTGACCTGGATGGAAAACACTATTTCGATTTCTCGACCAACGGCATCGGGAGTTGCCTACTCGGCGCGGCCCATCCTGAAGTCAATGAGGCTGTCATCCGCGTCGTTCAGGCGGGCTCAATGTCTTCTCTTAATCCCCCAGAGGAAGTGGAACTGGCCGCCAGACTCTGTGAAATCCATCCATGGGCTTCAAGGGTGCGCTTTTCCAGAACAGGAGGCGAAACGGCGGCGGTATCCATACGAATTGCACGCGCCGTGACACGCCGCAACAAGGTCGCAATTTGCGGTTATCATGGCTGGCATGACTGGTATCTGGCTTCCAATATCAAAGACCCGAACAACTTGGCAAGCATGTGGCTGGCTGGTTTGAGGCCATACGGCGTTCCACTTGAATTGGCTGGCACGGCTTTCCCATTCACTCACGGCGACACGCAGGCGTTTATGGATATCATCAAGGCGCATGGCGATGAATTGGCGGCTGTCATCATGGAACCGATGCGCCATGAAATGCCAGCCCCTGGCTTCCTGGAAACCATTCGCTCAGAATGTACAAGGCACGGCATCATGCTTGTTTTCGATGAAATCACCATTGGATGGCGTCATAATTTTGGCGGAGCGCATCTCTGTACAAACGTCATTCCAGACATTGCGATTTTTGCCAAGGCCCTGGGCAATGGCTTCCCCATCGGAGCGGTCATCGGGACGGATGAGGCCATGCGCGGCGCTGACGATGCTTTCTTAAGCAGCACCTATTGGACTGAACGCATCGGGCCTACAGCGGCCCTCGCCACTATCAACGCACTTCAGAAATACGATGTGGCACCGAAAGTGAACGCCATTGGCGACGACTTTTCAAACAGGATGCCGAAAATTGCCGCCAAACATGGGATTAACGTAAAATGCGACAGCCAGTTCGGTTGTCTTGCCACCATCGCTTTTGTTGACAACAATCCCAAATTGATGATGACCAACTATACGACCGAGATGGTTCGCCGAGGTTTCCTTGCGACAGGCGGCTTCTATCCGACTCTTGCCCACACTCCAGAAATCTGTGAGCAATTCTTTGCGGCAGCCGATGAAGTGTTTGCCAAACTTGCAGAATTGAAGTCAAGCAACGGCCTGGAGGCAAACCTCCCAGGCGGCATCGCAGGAAGCGGCTTCGAACGTCTGGTGAAATAACAGAAAACCTCTGGAAAAGGCTTCGATCGCTTGGTGAAATAACGGATAATCTGTTTTCAGCATCATCATCGGGCAGATGCAGTAAAGTAAATGGAACAGGTAAAAAATGTCCCATTTGATCCATTTGTCCCATTGGTCCCAGTGACAAAAAACTCTCTGAGCAGTTGCTTAATTTCCAATCCGTGGCATATTAACCAGTATGCATTTTGCATGCCAACGGTACTCCTCTTATCGCAATCAACCACGTAGGAAAAAGCGATTATGAAAGTCATTGTCATCATGGCTGGTGGGGCTGGCGAACGTTTCTGGCCTCTTTCCAGACAGTCACATCCCAAACAACTCCTGAAACTCACGGGCAGCGGACAGTCACTGCTGGAAGAAGCGGTCGAACGGTCCATGGCCATCGTCCCGCCAAACAATATCTATATAGCAACCTCCATGCACTTGCAACAGGCTATCATCGACGCAGACCTGGGCATTCCAGCCGAAAACGTCATCGCAGAACCATGCAAACGCAATACCGCAGGCTGCCTCATCTACGCCGCCGCAACCATCCTTGCAAGGGCAAATCTCTCTCCAGAGGAATTGACCATGGGGGTCTTGACTGCCGACCACCGAATCCCTGACACAACGCCATTCGTCCGCACCGTCGAGGCCGCCATGGACACGGCAGAGCAAAATGAGGCGCTTGTGACCGTCGGCATCCAGCCCGTCCGTCCAGAGACTGGCTATGGATACATTGAAGTCGCCGAGGCATTGCCGAAAGACAACAACAGCGTGCCTGGCCTTAGGGTCGCGTCATTCCGCGAAAAGCCAAGTGCGGAAAACGCCGCCAAATACATCGCATCAGGGCGCTTTCTCTGGAACTCGGGCATGTTCTTCTGGCGTCTATCGACATTCCAGAATGAATTTGGCCGTGCCAATCCCGTGATGGCACAGACACTGGAAGACCTCACGGACGCCCTCATGGACCATAATCAAAACCGTGCAGCGCAAATTTTCGACGCGCTTCCAAACATCTCCATCGACTACGCACTCATGGAGAAGGCATCGAACGTCATGGTCATTCCAGGCAAATTCGTCTGGGACGATGTCGGTTCATGGGATGCTCTCGACCGCACCATTCCGCGTGACAACGACGGCAATGTCCGCGTCGGCGAACCTATTCTCATCGACTGCAAGAACTGCATCGTCTATAACGCCGACGGGCAGAAAAAACTCGCGGTCGGTGTCGTTGGAATGAACGACGTCATTGTCGTCGTCAAGGATGACGCTTTATTGATTCTTCCCAAGAACCGCGCACAGGATGTTCGGAAAGTCGTCGTATCACTTCATGACCAGAATGCCACGCAACTGTAAACGACATTCTCGCATATAACAGAAACCTTGCTGATTCCCATGCGCAATGAAAGCCAACTACCTTTGCAAAGCGCATGGGAGTTTTTATTAATGCCGTTTTTTATCCGATATTGAAACCATGTCACAGCAAATTGCACTATTGGTCATTCAGATAGGCTTTATCATACTAATCGCCAAACTGTTTGGCATACTGGCGGCGAAGTGCCACATTCCATCCGTCATGGGGGAACTCATCGCTGGAATTGTCTTCGGCCCCTATTGCCTCGGCAGTTTCCCTCTTCCCTTCCACGTCTTTGCAAATGGTCTTTTTCCAAAAGTCGATGGCATCATCGGCATTCCGCTCGACCCAAAACTCTACAGCATCGCCTCCCTCGGATCCATAATCCTTCTTTTTGTTTCAGGGCTTGAAACTGATATTCGGACTTTTTTCAAGTATTCTCTCGTTGGGACCATCGTCGGCATTGGCGGCATTGTCTTTTCCTTCATCTGCGGAGCCGCCGTTGGAATGTTCGTCCTCGGCTGGGATTTCATGGATCCGCGCTGCCTGTTTCTCGGAATCCTCTGCACGGCGACCTCCGTCGGAATTTCCGCCCGCATCCTGTCCGAACACCACGCCATGGATTCTCCTGAAGGCGTGACCATCATGGCTGCCGCAGTCATCGACGACGTCCTTGGAATCGTCTGCCTCGCGATTGTCATCGGCATTGCCAACGTGGAATTGAACGGCGGCTCGATGGCATGGGGCAACATCATCTGGATTACGGTCAAGAGTTTTGGTATCTGGCTTGGGGTAACAGCCGTTGGATTGGTCTTGGCGTGCAGAATCGCGGGCTTTCTAAAATGGTTCAAGTCCCCTGCTGTATTTGCCGTGCTGGCTTTCGGCATGGCGCTGATACTGGCGGGATTGTTCGAGCAGGCAGGGCTTGCCATGATCATCGGCGCGTTTGTCATGGGGCTGGCGCTTTCCAAGACGGACGTCGCATTCAAGATACGCGCATCACTGACGCCATTGTACAATTTTCTCGTGCCAATCTTCTTCGTCGTCATGGGAATGCTTGTGGATGTCCGCGTGCTTCTTGACACGAATCTGCTTTTTATCGGCCTCATATTCGCCATCATGGCAATCATCGGCAAAGTCGTCGGCTGCTTTGTCCCCGCCATCCTTATGAACTTCAATTCCGTGGGCGCGCTTCGCATCGGCGTCGGCATGGTTCCCCGCTGTGAAGTCGTCCTCATCATTGCAGGCATCGCCGCAGTCACCATGATGAAAAATCCCGTGCTGAAGGAAGAATCCGAGGCCGCTGATGACAACACCGTCAAAATCCAGGAGCAAGTCCCCATATTTGACAGCCGTCTGTTCGGCATCGCCATCATCATGCCTCTTGTCACCGCACTGTTCGCTCCGCCGATGCTTAGCGCCGCATTGAAAATCAAACGTAAGGGCGTCCGCAGGGAAGTCGAGGACGCCAGTTCCGTCACAACGGCATTCACCTTCCGAACGGAAGCATTGACCAACCTCGCTCTCAACGAACTCCTCGAACTGCTTCGTCATGACGGCTTTGCCACCTCCACTGTCACCAAAGGCATCAGGTTCATTCAATTCCGCCGCGAC
>JAGCTA010000440.1 GCA_017963875.1 Victivallales bacterium
ATTTATGAAAAAAGCACGGGAAGTGCTGCCGCAGGACATCAAACTTGGAATAACATACGGATACATTTTCGAACTTAACTGGACATTTTCTAAGGCTTCCTGGTGCCAGTTGGAATATGAACGGCTTTTTGACATGCTTGAGTGCGATATGGCACTTTCGCCAATATCATACGGCGTCGAAGTACGTGGAATGGGAGGGTCACCCATGGCGATGATTCCTTTGCAGACGCTTCGAGTTCGAGGCAAGAGAATTGGCAATTCGATTGACACCACGACATTTACAAGCCGTTTTCCAAAGGCCCCTGGCAAGAGCGGTTCAGTTTCCATAATGAGTCGAAAGACGCGTGAATGGCCGACGCCTGAAGCCGTTGCCGCTGGCTTAAAAAGGGAGATGTGCTACAATCTGATTCATGGTTGCTGCACATGGCATTTTGACATGTGGGGCGGGTGGTATGACAGCGATGCCGCGCGCGAGACATTGGCTGCTTGCAAGAGAATATGGGCTGAGGAAAGTGATTTTTCTCCCGCCGATGCCTCTGAGGTTGTCATTGTCTGCGATCCAGAGAACATGTATTACATCAATGATTCGAATCCATCATGCGTCGATTTCCTGGCTCCTGTCCGCAAGGCGGTTGCTTTTTCTGGATGCACATACACGACCGCGAGTTTCAATGATTTGGGCAAAATGGATTTGAGCAAAGTGAAACTTCTTGTCTTCTGCCATCCATTTGATTTGGACAATGGGAAGGAAAAGATGATTGAAGATCTGTCGGAAGGCAAGACCATTCTGTGGCTGTATGGACCTGGGGTCATTCACAATGGAAAATGGAGCCCTGAGAATGTTCAGCGGATTACTGGATTTTCTTTTGGAGGAACCGAGATTCATTATGGCAAGCATAGTGTTTATGTTCCATCGCCGAATGTATTGACAGATAAGAACATGCGTGAAATCCTTCGTTTCGCTGGCACTCACTTCTGGACAGACAAGCCATATCCCGTTCATGCGAATGAACGTCTTGTTTCCATTCATGTTGGCGAGCCAGGAAAGACAGTGCTGCATTTTCCCGCACAATGTGAATTAATCAAGGAACTCTTCAGCGGGCGAGAATACAGCCATTGCGATTCAATTAAATTGGAGACCTCGGTTCCAGAGACATTCCTGTTCAAGTACAATTAAGCGTTTTTTTCAGGAAATCCGCAAAGAAATTGAAGCGTTCCTGAATCATGGCACGGGCGTTTCTGACTAATTTTTCCGTGCGTTCTCGCTCTGTGACCATCTTCAGGACCGAATCAGGGAAGCGCTGTCTGTCAAGGCTTGAATCGAAATCGAACAACCATTCGCCTAGCCCGAGGTCATTCCACATCTCACTTTTGGAACCGAATTCCGCCGTTCGGCAGACAATCGCAGGGATGCCATTGCCAATTGCCATCACTTGCGAATGCATTTCTGTTCCGAAAAGTCCGTTACTTTGTTTGTAGATGCCGAGGGCGAGGTCTGCTTCCCAAAAAGTCTCTGGAACTGCAATGTAAGGCCTTACATCGTCTGGAAACATGGGCTCAAGTTCATTCTGGCAAAGGCGAATGGCTGGTTCTGTCTCAGGGGAAAGCAATACCTTCCAATGTGTTTGACGCACGAGACGACAGGCCGCTTCAACTAATGGCGACATGTCTTGGTGAAGCATCTGCCTGTTATGTGTTATGCGCTCCTCAGGAAAAGGCGTCCTTTGGATGAATTCCCAAATCGGCGTATGGCGGTATCTCGGCAGACAACAGACGAATTTGCCAGGTTCAAGGCCATATCGCTCCATGAATTCTTTCGCGCCTGCATCGTCTGCTGCGTCGAAAGCGAATGCACCATCTGGTACAAAACCTGTCGGAACGTTCAAACCATCACACTGGGCCTGCTTCAAGGCAATTGAATCGCGAAAAAACATGAATGCGCTTTTCTGCATCTGTTCAAGGTCCTTCCTTTCGTAGCCGATTCCAGCGGCTCCGTATGGTTTATCGCAAGTGGATGCAAATGCTTTCACGTCGTTAGGCACGGCAATTCTGGTTCCAGAGCCAATCAGAAGCAAATCACACCAGCGGACTGCGTCATCAACGGCAGGCGAAGAGCCGTCCAAGAAACCTGTAACGACATGGATGTTAGGGAAGCGCCGTTTCATCATCAGTTCAAGCGGTTGGGAGAGTGGTGCGGATGCCCATACACGGATTTCACATTCGGGCAGATGTTTTTCAAGCATGGCGGCGACACCTGGCCCATGGGCCGTCGTGCCGATGTTGAAATTGATCACCTGACCTTGTTTAATGATTGAGCGGAAATCACGAAGCAATATTTTCATGTTCTTCATTGGCAAGGGGGCTGGACTGGTAATCAGGTTGGACCATATTTCGTTAACTTTCTCTTCCTGACTCTCCAAGTGGCTGGTATTCTTGATAACTTTATCTGAAGTTTCGAGGAAATCAACTTGGAGGCGGGCCTTTGCCCAGTTTCTTCATGAGTTCAATCCGCGCATGAATCAATGGAATTCAAGCAGAGATTTGGAAATGGGTTGAAAAAAGGATTTTAAAGCGTATGTTTATTCATATTATAATTATACAGGGCCATTTAAAATTGGAGAACAAAAGAATGTCTAAAGAAAATGAACACAGAAAGACAATGCTGGCAATTGGCGCGCACATGGATGACTGCCAGTGCGGAAGCGTCTCAGGTTTAAGCCGAAAACTGGCGAATCGCGGCTGGCGCGTCGTTTATCTCAATACGTTTGCACCGAAATTGTTTGATGATGCCAAATTAGCGGATATCGCGGACAAATCTGCCGCCCTTGTCGGTGCTGAG
>JAGCTA010000441.1 GCA_017963875.1 Victivallales bacterium
GAACAAAAATATCAGGAAGGAACTGCATCTCAATTTTCTTGATGCCGTCCCCGCCGCATTCCTCGCATCGGCCACCTTTGACATTAAATGAGAAGCGTCCAGGGCCATATCCACGGACCTTGGCATCTGGCGTCATGGCGAAAATGCCTCGAATGACATCGAACAATCCTGTGTAAGTCGCTGGATTTGAACGTGGAGTCCGTCCGATGGGGCTTTGGTCAATGACAATCATTTTGTCAATCAATTCAATGTTGTCAATGGCATCGTGCCTGCCAGCAGACTCAGTTTTAATGCCATGTATTTCATTGACCGCTCGAACTAGGATGCGATTCACCAATGTCGATTTCCCCGAGCCTGACACACCCGTCACGCAGGTAAAGGTCCCGAGTGGTATGGCTACGTCGATATGCTTAAGGTTATGCTCCGCCGCCCCTCTGATGACGATGCTTTTGCCATTGCCCATGCTGCGATGCTCTGGGACAGCGATATGCCTCTTTCCAGACAGGAACTGCCCCGTCACGGACCTGTCGCATTCCATGACCTGCTGTGGCGTCCCTGCGCAAATGACATACCCGCCATTGAGCCCCGCGCCTGGTCCAAGATCAACAAGAAAATCCGCGGCCCGCATCGTGTCAATGTCATGCTCGACGACAATCACTGAATTACCGAGGTCGCGCAGATGCTTCAAAGTTCCCAGAAGTTTGTCGTTGTCGCGTTGATGCAAACCGATAGACGGCTCGTCAAGAATATACAGGACGCCGACAAGCCCCGAACCTATTTGGGACGCCAGGCGAATGCGCTGCGCCTCACCGCCCGACAATGTCCCTGATTCACGGTTTAACGTCAGATAATTCAATCCGACATCGATAAGGAATCCCAGTCTGGAATGAATTTCCTTGATAAGTTCCGCTGCAATGGCTTGCTTGCTTCCAGTCAGATTCAGGTTGTTGATGAAATCCTGCGCTCTGTCGATGGAAAGCGAGCAAAATTGGAAGATGCTCAAGTCATTGATTGTAACCGCCAGATATTCAGGCTTCAGCCTTTGACCGTGGCATGTCGGGCACGTAACGTATGTCATGGCTTCCTGGAGCCGTGCGCGCGCCTCGTCGGTCTCAGCCTCGCGATAGCGCCTTAGCAAATTTGGAAGGATTCCCTCGAATGGCTTCCGCCATGTATTCATCTTGCCTCGCATCCAGAAATCGAAATTGACGATTTCCTCGCCCGAGCCATTCAAAAGCAAGTCCTGAATGTTCGCAGGCAGGTCCTTCCATGGAGTCGTCAACGAAAAACCATACTGCTTTGACAAGCAACGCAGATAGTGGTTGTACAGCATAATCTGACGATGGCCGCCGCGACGCCACAGAGGGATGGCGCCATTCCTGATGGACTTGCTCGGATCTGGGATGACGTCCTCTGGCTTGAACACAAGCCTCACGCCCAACCCATCACATTCTGGGCAGGCACCGTACGGGCTATTGAAGGAGAAATTTCGCGGCAGCAGTTCGCCGAATGACAATCCACAGTCTGGGCAGGCGAGATGCTCTGAAAACTTGTCCTCACGCCAGCCATCCTTCGCATCGTGGTCTTCCGTGAGAAGAACAAGAACTCCCTCACCTTTTTTGAGAGCCAGTTCAATGGAATCCGTCAAACGCGTCGCATTCGCACGCCCAGATACCAGACGATCAACAACGGCCTCAATTGTATGCCGCTTGTTCTTGTCCAATGCAAGATCATCATCCAAGGACTTGATTGCGCCGTCGATCCTCGCACGGACAAAACCATCCCGCCGAATGGTATCCAAAATGTCCCTATGCTCGCCTTTCTTGCCGTTGACGTAGGGTGCCAGAAGCATGATCTTATGCCCTTCTGGCATCGCAAGTATCTGCTGGCAAATCGCCTCGGCACTCTGCGAGTGGATTTCCCTGCCGCATTTCGGACAATGAGGAATCCCTACATGAGTGTACAGCAACCGCAGGTAATCGTAGATTTCCGTCGTCGTCGCGACAATGGACCTCGGGCTGCTTCCAGCAGAGCGCTGCTCTATGGCAATGGCTGGCGACAGGCCGTCGATATGCTCCACCTGCGGCTTTTGCAAGCGGTCCAGGAACTGCCTCGCATACGCGGACAGACTTTCGACATACCGCCGTTGCCCTTCCGCATACAGCGTGTTGAAAGCCAGCGACGATTTGCCAGAACCTGACAATCCCGTGATGACAGTCAAGGCATTACGGGGAATTTCCAAATTGAAATTCTTCAGGTTGTGTTGCTTGGCACCGATGATTTTAATGGTATCAGGCATAAATCAGCAGATAATCCCGAAAGATTGAAATCAGTTTTTCTTGTATTTTGCAGGAAAAGGCTTCGCTTTGAGCGTCCCATCGTTCTTATCGACGCAACTTCCATCAGGAAGAATCTCAAATTGATCCAGCAGAACTCCGTCGGGAGCCATTGCCTTTACCACCAGACGGTCAGAGGAAACGGCGACATTCAGGAATGTATTATGCAAACCACCGAAGCCAGGACCGTCATTGGTGACCACGGGGAAGGGATAGTTCCCCTGCTCATAGACTTCCCTCTTGCCTTCATCAATCCAATAGATGATTCCTTTGCCTGGCACTGTCCGCTCATAGTTATGCGTATGACCTGCCAGCCAAAGGTGGATGCGTTCCGCAGGCTTGTCTGCCGTAAAATGGTCGCGAAGGATCAGCGCCGTGTCATCATGCATGAATTTCTCAGGATGCGAATAGATGGCACCATGCGCCAAAACAATGCGGTATTTCGCAGTCTTGAAAGCGTCTGACGCGACCACCGTGTCCAGCCAGTCCGCCTGCTGGTTCATGAACGTCTTGTTGTCAATGTTGATGCCCGTGTAATGGAAATTCAGGCCGCCTGCGTGTTGGTCCTCGCCCGTGTCAAGTACGATGTAGAATGCTTCGCCGCAACGGAATGAGTAGTACGGAGCAGCAGTGACAGGAGCGGGAAAATACTCTGTCCAGAGAGTGCACTGCCTCCCACGCCACTCGTGGTTGCCCCTCGCAAAAATCGTCGGGCAACTGGAGCCGTTGATCGTGGTCAGTGCATCGACGATTCCCTGCATAAACGCCAAGTCAAAATTGGCGAAATTGTCATCGGAATCGCCTAGATTGACAAAGAATCGGGCGTCCTTTGTTCCGCAGTTGTTATGTCCTTGCGTCAGATAATGACCTTTGGTCTTGTTAGAAAACTGCAAGTCGGAGGTCAGCGTGAAATGGTAGTCCTGCGGAGCATTTGTGAACGTCCGAAAATGCCAAGCGGGATTCTCCTTTGTGACGACTTGCTTCACACGCGCATCCTTTGAGTGGACATCGACTTTGACCAGTGGCTTGAATATCAAAATACGGTATTCATATTCCGTATCTGGTTTCAAGCCAGTAAGGCGAATGGGATGCTGGATGTGCAGTTTGTTGATCTGCCCCGCAATCGTATCCCATGCGGCCGTCCACTCCTTTGCCCCTTTTTCGCGGTATTCCACACCACCACCGCAATTGCGAGTCGTTGTAAATCCGATGGTTATGGCACCGACATCAGGATGGGCGAGCCACGGTCCATGGGTAATTTCAGCAGGTTCCTGCTCGATTCCCGCAGGATTTGGCTCCTTCCGCCCGTTGTCTGGAACTCCCTGTGCAAACAATACGGCGGCAGTCAATAGAAATGCAAGGCAAAGGTATCGGGACATGCTTTTTCTCCTTGTTTTTATGTTACAAAATGCCAAATGTGTCTCACGGACCATATCCGTCAAAGAACTGACGTGATTCAGGCTGACGAAGTTTCTTGATGGCACTGGCCTCTATCTGGTGAACGCGCTCAGATGAAAGCCCCAACTCCTTTGAAAGTTGCGTCAATGTCATCGGCGGTTCTTCATTCAGGCCAAACCGTTTCGTAATGACCAGTTTTTCACGTTCATTCAGATTATTGAGTGCCTTCCCAATAGACGTCCGCAGTGTCATGCGTGAAGCCTGGAGTTCAGGTGCGGGCGCATTGTCATCGGGAATGATTTCCGCCAATTCAGAATCTTCCGACAAAGCGGCCTGAAGAGAAATCGGCTGCTGGGCCATTTTCAGCAAAGCCCTGACCTGCGCATGGGGTAGCCACAACTTGTCTGCGATGGCCTCGGGCGTCGGAGGTTCGCCAGTCATTTCCAGAAGTTCTCTTTCCGCCTGCCTGATATCGTTGATTACACGGAGTTTATTGGCGGATATTCGAATAATGCGCGAGCAATTCGTCAAAGCGCGAGTGATCGCCTGGCGAATCCAGAAGGAGGCATACGTGGAAAGATGATGACCACGCGTGTAGTCGAATTTCTCCACCGCACGCATCAGCCCGAGATTCCCCTCCTGAATAAGATCCTGGAAGGAAAAGTTATAGTACACATAATTTCTTGCAATGGAAACAACTAGCCGTAGATTCCGTTCAACGAGGATATGATGGGCCTCCTGACGTTTTTCACATGCCTCGTTCAGAGGCTGGGATATCTTCTGCCAAGCACCGTCTGAGATGAATTGAGAGCGCGTCTTGTCATCTGAAATCAGTTTCAGACAGGAATCATAAAAACTGTCACGCAACGACAGGACATTGAGTATCTTCCAGAATTCACGATGATAGTCCTTTTTTCCAGAAGACTTTTGCAAAGCCTCGATCCGAGCAAGCACCGCATCCATTGTCTCCCGAATGTCCGCCTCTTCATTGTCGTTTTCCAACTCAATGTAATTGCTTATGCGAATTTCGTTCTTGATGCTGTTGAAATGACGGAGTTGATTCAAAATCAGTTCAGGGATATTCCGAAGATACTCCTGGACCGTGGCTCGTGCCTCCGCAAACTGCTGGGCGTAAAACTGTTCTTCCTCACGCGTCAGCCGTGGAAACTTGCCTACCTGCTGAAGATACAAAGCCTGGACATCAACGTCCCGAGACGCGCTTTCCGCACGAGATGCGCGCTTGGAAGTGCCATTTTCGGCATGGTTGTTTTCGTTGACTGACATATAGGCTCTGAGATGGCTATGGCAACGTTGTCATACTACAGGACACGATAAAGGATAAAACCCAAAAGTACGGCAAGAACTGTGAAAATCGCAATGATGATATACATGACGGTCACGTTCTGCCCAGAAGCGCTGTTGTCTGCACCTGCATGACGGACATTGACTTCTACAGCCGCATTCTGGAATGAAACTCGAACCGCATTGACGAATTTCACTTCCGTATCCGCCAATTGAATGACGTCATTCGACTTTAGTTCCACTTCATCTTCGCTGATTTCCTGACCGTTCACAAGGCATGCATTGGACAAGGTCGCGCTTCTGATAGACGCATGATTGCCAGAAACAGTGATAAATGCATGGATACGAGATATGTCATCCGTTCGAATGCAGACATAATTGTCCCTGGAGGAGCCGACGGAATTGCGTCCTGGCCACAAAACAGCCCGAGTATGACCGTTTTCTGTCTCTGCGGTCCACAGCAAGTCAAATGGGCTGGGGCCAGTTGTGTTCCCGAAGGCTAGGAAAAGCGCGCCGAACCGCACGACATCACCCTCCTTCAGTTCCGTTTCATCCATCTTGATGCAATCCTTGTACATGCCAGTCTTGCTGTTGTTGCGCAATTTCCAGCCGAAGGGATTCTGGATGATGATGAGATGGACGCGTGACACCGTCGTATCCGCCAACCCCTTCAGGCAAATCTGGCATTCAGAGGACCGTCCAATCTTGATAGATGAGGAGAATCCCTCGGTGGAGAACAATGCCAGTTTATCGCCCAGAGAGTTGTAAATGGTGACGTTCGGCATGCAAATAAGTTCCTTATGGCTATAATCAATTGGCTGTTAATTTCTTAAAGAATTACTGCCACCACGTTGTTTCAGGAATTGAGTTGTTCCAGTTCAAGTTTGATCTGCTCTTTGAGGAACGGAATGATGCCATCCAATGGCATGAGTTCATTCCTCTTCCCCCAGTCGCGCCGCTTGAATTCGCACTGCTGGTTGGCTAATGTCTTCGGGGAAATGACGACGCGCAACGGCACGCCAATGAGATCCGCGTCCGCGAATGCGAACCCCGCCTTCTCCCCACGGTCGTCATACAGCGTGTCAATGCCCGCGGCCATCAGTTCGTCATAGAGTTTGGCACATGCCTGCTGGACTTCAGGCTGATTGTGGTTGAGCCCGATTAGATGGACCTGGAACGGAGCGATTGACATTGGCCAGATGGGACCGTAATCATCGTGGTTCTGCTCAATGACAGCCGCCATGGCACGCCCTACCCCGATGCCATAGCACCCCATGATCATGGGCTTGGTTTTGCCGTCAACATCCAGATATCGGCAGTTCATCGGCTCGGAATACTTGATTCCCAACTGGAAGATGTTGCCAACCTCAATGCCCTTCAGCATCTGCAACGGCTCGCCCGTGACAGGACACGGGTCGCCCTCGCGGACCGTCGCAATGTCCGTGACGATGATTCCGTCCTTGTTCGGAACATCACGGTCATAATTGAAGTTCTTGACATGATAGTCTTTTTCATTCGCACCAACGACAAGATTTGACGACTCGACTGCGGAATGATCGACCACGACAATGCATTTTGTGACATCCACATTCAGCAGCGAGGCAAATCCAGGCACCGCCCCGATGGATGAAATCAACTCGTCATTGGCGAATTCCAGTTCAGGAGACTGGATTGCCTTCTTTAACTTCGCCTCATTCACCTCAAGGTCTCCTCGGATGTTCGCGAAGACAAGCCGACCGTTGATGTCCTTGTAAAAGACCGCCTTGCATGTCTTTGTCATGGGAACGCCAAGGAATTTGGCCAAATCCTCAATGGTCTTGCAATTCGGCGTTTCGACCTTTTCCAACGCCTGCGGCTCTTCCTTGACATAGTTCAGACGAGAAGTCGCGACCTCGCGATTCGCCTGATATGAGCCGTCAGGAGAAACAAAGATGGTATCTTCGCCACAATCGGCGATAGCCATGAATTCATGGGAGACCTTGCCACCAATCATGCCTGAATCCGAAAGAATCGCCAGGCAGCGGCGCATTCCTATACGCTTGAAAATTCGCGTGTATGCCTCATATTCTTCCTGATAATGCTCTTCAAGAGACTCTTGACTCGTATGGAAACTGTAGGCGTCCTTCATCGTGAATTCACGGACTCGAATCAACCCCGCGCGCGGACGCGCCTCGTCCCGATACTTTGTCTGAATCTGATACAACATACATGGAAGTTGCTTGTAGGAAGTCACTTCCGTTCTTGCCGCCTGTACAACGGCCTCTTCGTGCGTCATTCCCAGAAGCATCAGTTTGTCATTGCGATCCTTGAATCTAAGCAATTCCGCACCAACCGTTTGCAAACGCCCTGATTCTGCCCACAAGTCTCCAGGCAGGACGACTGGCATCTTGATTTCCTGCCCGCCGATCTTGTTCATTTCCTCACGAAGGATTTCCTCAATTTTAGCGACAATCTTGTAGCCGAGCGGCAAAAGCGTGAACAGACCAGTGGAAACCTGGCGGCAATAACCGCCTCTGATGAGAAATACATGGCTGGCGGTAGTGGCGTCACGTGGGGCTTCTTTCAAACGTTGACCAATCAATCGGGAAAGTTTCATTGGATTTTCAAATGTTTTATGGGTTAAATGGTGAAAAACGAATTTACTTGTTATAATAGGAAATATAGCCCATTTTGACGCTATGACAAGACAAACGGCAGATAATAGTTGAAGACTTCTGGACAAATCTGCCTCATTGCCATGCTCGATTGGCAAAAATACCGTGTGACTCGCTGAAAATTCCCTTGCACAAAAGCCGCAAGATACAGTGAATCATCCCTTTTTCCGATGAATCTTTTCATCGGTCTTCAGGGCGAGCACGGCCCAACGGTCAGGGTCGCTCTCGTCCAACGCGATGCGGTGTTCCTCCAGAAGCGTAAAGCCCAAGCGTGGCATAGCCTTCAGAAACTCCTTTCGCTCTTCCGTCGGATAAGACTGCCCCTTGAGACAAAGGAAAATGCCGTTGACTTCCAGAAGTTCCTTTGCGTCCAAAAGCAGTTCCGCAGCCTTGCCGACGGCACGTGCCGTGACAATTTTGCATTTTTTGTGCAATTCAGGCGCGAAATGAGCCACTTCACGTCCCCTAAAGGCTTTTGCCTCCGCCAATCGGCAGTCCGTCAAGCGCACGGCCTCCGAGAGAAACATGACTTTCTTTGGCCGTGAATCCACCAAAACAAAATGCCTGTCAGGAAGCCATGTCATCAGCGGCAGCCCTGGATATCCTCCCCCAGAGCCGAGATCCAGCACGATATCCCCTTGCGTTGTATAATTCTGAACGAGATTGAGGACTGTAAGCGAGTCGAAGACATGGAATTTCAAATATCCCTTGTCATCCGTGATTCGCGTAAGATTCAGCCATTCATTCACATAACTCAAATGACTATACAGATGTTCGAGTATGTCACGCTGGCGTTGTGAAACGGTCAGTTCCAAATCAGCGCACGCCTGCAGAAACCAGTTCCATGCCTCGTCGCTGAAGGTCAATGCTGGAGCCTTTTCTGGCTTGAAATCATCAGGGTTGATTGGATGCTCCTCCATCTGCGCCATGATAGTCGCCTTCCCCCCTCAAATCGTATCCCGCTGTAACGGAGAATACTTCGTCAGCGGATATTTTTCATTCTTCTCAAGGAAATAATCCACGCTCCATTCATCGGGAAACAGAATGGCCAACATGCCATCGACATCAGTTGCAAGGCGGACATTGGAGCCAAGATACACGCCTTTGAAATCCTCCGCCGTAACACCCTCGGCAAACCAGCGGACAACGGTGAATGGACTTTCCTCAAGCCTGACTTCCGCTGCGTATTCCGTTTCCATGCGGTGTTTGACAACCTCGAACTGCAACTGACCGACCGCACCAAGCAACACCGTCTTCTGAAGCATGCCAACCATCTGGAACACCTGAATCACACCTTCGTTGAGCAACTGGTCAAGACCGTCGCGGAACTGTTTGAACTTGGACGGCGCAGTATTGTGAAGATAGCAGAACACTTCAGGCGGGAAACGAGGTATTTCGTTGAATTGGAGGTCCTTGATATTTGTCAAGGTATCCCCTATGCGAAAATTGCCATGTGAAACCAATCCGACGATATCCCCTGGATAGGCCGTTTCTACCGTCTCCCGTTCCTGACCAAATAGTTTCTGTGGGTAGGAAAGGCGAATCGGTTTTCCACCGCGCGGATTAATGACCGTCATGTCCTTTTGGAAAATCCCTGAACACACGCGCATAAACGACAGGCTGTCCCGATGATTCGGGTCCATATTCGCCTGGATTTTGAAGATGAACCCAGAAAAATCCTCCCGTTCCACTGGCACAAGGCCGATGGATGATTTACGAGGCTTGGGAGGCATTCCATGCTTCACAAAATAATCCAGAAGCAACTTGACACCGAAATTGTTGATCGCGGAACCGAAAAACACTGGCGTCAATTCCCCTGAAGCGACTTTTTCGTCATCAAAATCCTCTCCCGCAAGTGTCAGCAATTCAATCTGTTCCAACCACTCGCGATATGTGTCTGGATGCAAAAGGCTCGCCACACGTGCATCCTCTGCGCCCGTCACCTGCTCAGCGGCTTTCGCCATGCCCTTCCCTTGGTTGGAGTAAACATGAAGTTCCTTCGCCAGCCTGTCATACACGCCTTTGAAGTCAGGGCCATCGCCAAGCGGCCAGGTTACTGGAAAAGTGCCGATGCCAAGCACCTTCTCCAAATCGTCCAGCAAATCAAGGGGATTCATGGCTGGACGGTCCATCTTGTTCATAAAGGTGAAGATTGGGATGCCACGCATCCTGCATATTTCAAACAACTTGCGAGTTCGTTCCTCTATGCCTTTGCCTGCGTCGATGACCATGATGACCGAATCCACGGCCGTCAGCACCCGATAGGTGTCTTCCGAGAAGTCACGATGTCCAGGCGTATCCAGAAGATTGACGCAATAACCCTCGTAATCAAACTGAAGAACCGTCGAGGAAATTGAAATGCCGCGTTCCTTTTCAATTTCCATCCAGTCGGAAGTCGTGCTTCGCTGGTTCTTCTTTGCACGGACCGCGCCTGCCAACTGCAACGCGCCTCCATACAGAAGCAATTTTTCTGTCAGTGTTGTTTTTCCCGCGTCAGGATGGGAAATGATTGCAAAGGTTCGCCGACGCTGTATTTCTTTGGTTGTATCAGACATGTGAATCAGCAACTACTGCGGGGCTTTCATCGTCCCACGTGTTCTTGGGGAATTGATGTTCAAATTATAAATATAATGCCATTTCCCCAAAAAGTGAAGTGTCATGGCATTGAATCGCCGCCAGTCAACAGACGAAATCTTTGTTGAATGGCCTGTTCCCGATTCTGTTTGCGCTCATCCACGATGTGCCGCAGTTGCTCCAATTCCATTTCCAGTTTGTCAATTTCATGCATTTGCTGCCGAAGCGACTCATCGAACGCTTGTTCCAGCATTCGCTTAAGTTGTTCCCTTCCGTTCAGAAGATTTGCCTGACGGATTGCCTCCTGTTCCGCGCTCAGCAGATTCAAGTCAATTTTCTCCAGCCGTCTCAACTCCTTGCTCAATTGCCGAATCTGCCTCTGAAGAGTTTCATATTCAAGCATTCGGTCATATTCCAGCCTGTCTGCCTGACGTGTTTCCTCCAGTTTCATAAAATGCCTGGCCAACCGTTTCAAATAATTGCCCGACACGCCAGGCTGCTCTTTTGCGCATTGCTTCCATTCTTCAAGCAAATCAGGGGAATACTCGCCATAGAAGCGGAACATGAGCTCTATATCCAACGCAGGAAAAAGAGAGGCAAGAGCGGATCTGTCACGGGCCATCGCCTTTTCATGCGCATCATCAGCCGACAGCCCGAAAGCCATCAAAATCATGCACAAGACTAGAAAGGCAAAGGAGTGATTCATCATGGATTCGATTCCAAGAAAGCGAACCTATCAGGAATATTTTTAGAAGGCGCTGTGAACATCTGGATCAAGGCAATCGCTGAAGACATCACGCTGCTGGCTTATACGACGGCGAATGCCCTGAACTGCGTCATTGACATCCCACTCTGGAAACATCTCAGGATCATCATAATACACGTCCGATGCCGCAGAACCTGACACCTTCGTTTCCGCCGACACAGATGTCGATGCAAGCGCGATAAAAGAAACTGGCAAACGGCCTTCAACATGCGTGCCGTCCAGAGGTATATTCGCGCTCATGGCCAATTCCGCCAGCGACTTCGAAGAATCAGCCACATCGTTGCTTGCCGTCACGGTTGTTCCATGCGACGGCGTGCTGTCTTCAGTTGAAGACACTACAGGGGAAACATGCGATTGCGCCGCTTCACGCTCCGCACGGGAAAGCCGAGCCAACGACTGCGGCGATTGTGCAACCTCCTCCTGGGGGAACAGTCCATACAGGAAAAACAGCAGCACAGCAAAGCCAGCCACTCGTGCACTCCAAAGCAGCGCGTGAAGAAAGAAACGGCGCCTTTTCCTGCATCCTCCACGATATCGTTCATCAGCCAGTTGCACAAGACGTGATATGTCGTTGCCTGACAAATGATTCGAGATATTATCCCTGCTGTCGTTCCTCAACAGTCCCTGGATATACAACTCATTGCGACATTCGGGGCAATGACGGCTATGGCGAACCCATACCTCATATTCCACACTACCTTCGCCATGCTTCAGTGCACGCTGCCGAATATGGTCGCAATTATGACTCATGCCGCCTCCACATGATACCCAACAACTTGATGGATTCATGATAACGCCACAATGCCGTCCCCTGAGGAATCCCCAAGGTCTCCGCAATCTCCTTATACGGCATTTCCGCATAAACACGCAATTCGACGACCTGGCGGTACTCGTTCGGCAATCTGCCTACTAGTTCACGAAGAAGCGCAAAGTCATGCGACAGCGACACATTGTTGAATGGCGTCGCCCTGCCCATGGATTCCTCTGGCAATTCCTCGCCTGTGATTTCAAACTTCCTCCTGCGCCACAAATCAATCGACAAATTATGCGCCACACGGAAAAGCCATGGACCGAGGTTGCCGTTCTGAGAGGACAACGGAGGGCGCCGAATCAGTTTCATGAAGACTTCCTGGCAAATGTCCTTCGCCAAATCTTCTGAATTCACGATGTGCTGTGAATACGCTATCAACTTGCGTTCATAGCGTGTCACGAGTTCCTGCACCGCCGTGCTGTCCCCCGCGACCATCCGTTCAACCAACTCCATATCGCTGGCACCATCGGCATAGACAGACTGCTCGACTAATGTCAATGAACGCTCATCGAACATTTCCTCAGCATATTCTTCTCTATCCATGTCTCTTTCCATTTTCTTACAAAACAACCTGCCAAACTTCGACGTTCAAAGTCAGAATTCGGCGAAAAACTAATAATAAAACGGACAAAACAACAGACATATTGGCGATGCGGATAATAGATGCCATAC
>JAGCTA010000442.1 GCA_017963875.1 Victivallales bacterium
ATATAATTAAAGGAGAAGGCAATATGGTTACAGTCAGTTTGCGTTTTGATGAGGCAACAAAGCGGGGATTAGACTGCATGTGCGAAGAGATGGGAATGAATCTGACCACCTTTTTTATGATTTACGCACGTGCCGCCTTGCGTGAAAGGAAGATTCCTTTTGAAATCCGAGCAAATGACGATCCTTTCTTTTCCAATTCTAATGTTGCCGCTATTCAGCGTTCAGAAGCAGAAATGCGTAAAGGAAATGTAATTTCAAAATCGATGGACGAGTTGGAGAAAATGGCTAAATGAACCGTATCCTCTTTACTCCATCGGCATGGGAAGATTATGTCTACTGGCAAAAACAGGACAAGAAGACATTGAAACGCATTAACATGCTTATCCAGTCAATGCTACGCACGCCATTTGAAGGCGAGGGGAAACCAGAGGAACTGTCTGGAAACTTAAGTGGAAAATGGAGTCGTCGCATTGATGCACAGAATCGAATTGTCTATGTATATGAAAACGATACTGTTACTATTCTTCAGTGCAGAACGCATTATGACGAACACTGATTGAAGAAAGGTTCAGTGATATAAAAAAAGTGTCCGTTGCAAAGACATGGCGTGTTCTTGCAACGGGCACTTAGATTGATGATATGCCTATTTTGCTCAGCCGACGGAGGCTCCAGAGGCGATTTCGCCGTCAGTTGTGATCAGGCGGAGCGTGTCGCCGCTCTTGGCAGCCAGAAGCATTCCTGCCGATTCGACGCCACGCAAAACCGTCGGCTTCAGGTTGGCGATGACAATGATTGTCTTGCCGACAAGTTGTTCAGGCGTGTAGTATTTTGCGATTCCTGAGACAATTTGCCGCTTCTCGTCACCGATTTTGATGATGAGTTTCAGCAATTTGTCTGCGTTTGGAACGGGTTCCGCCTCGCAGATGACAGCCGTTTTCAGGGAAACCTTGCCGACATCCTCAATGGTGACGACATTGACAGGCATCTCTTTGACCTCACATTTCTTTGCAAGATCCTTGGGCAAAGGCAGGTCATTGTCTTCCTCTTTGTAAACCACGCGTGCGAACAGCGGCGACGGCTTGGCGATCGTCGCACCGTCCGTCAAGCCACGCCAGATGGAAAGGCGGGAGATGTTCGGGACAATTGAATCTTCGGGGATTGCGAGTGCACGGCGCAGTTCAGTCATCTTGGTTGGCATGACGGGATAAAGGAGACCAGAGACAATACGAAGCGTCTCTGCCGTGTGGCGCAGGACGGCGTTCAGTTTGGCAGTATCGCCTGATTTGGCCAGTGCCCACGGTTTCATGGCATCGAAATATTTGTTTCCGACGCGAACGGCGTTGAGGACGGCGGCGATGCCTCGGTCCAACTGGAAATTATTGACTGCATCACCGATGAACTTGACGGCACCGAGTGTTGTCTCAACAAGTTCCTTCTCGTCCTCGCCAGGCTCGGAATAGGGGGGCATCTGTGCATTGCAGTTTTTGTTGATCATTGACACGACGCGAGATGCAAGATTTCCAAGGTCATTGGCAAGTTCCGCGTTATAGCGGTCTGCAAAGAGTTTTTCCGTGAATGACGCGTCCATGCCGAGATTCATCGCCGCCATCAGGTAGTAGCGGAAAGCATCGACACCATATTTGTCGATCATGTCAAAGGGATTGACGACATTGTGGAGCGACTTGGACATTTTCTGGTCACCGACGAGCCACCAGCCGTGAGCAAACACGGTTTTGGGCATTGGCAAGTCCATGGCGCGGAGCATAATCGGCCAGAAGACCGTGTGTTGGCGGAGAATGTCCTTGCCGATAAGATGGACGGATGCGGGCCACCACTTCTTGAATTTCTCATCGTCGGCCAGATAACCGACGGTGGAGATGTAGTTGACAAGTGCATCGAACCATACGTATGTGACATAATCTTTGTCAAATGGCAGTTCAATGCCCCAGGCGAGACGTTTTTTCGGCCTTGAAATGCAGAGGTCGTCCAGTTTTTCATGCTTGAGGAACCCAAGCGTTTCCTGGCGGCGGTTCTCTGGCTGGATGAATTTGGGGTTGGCTTCGATGTAGTCGATGAGCCATTGCTGGAAAGCACTCATTTTGAAGAAATAGTTCTTTTCTTCAATTTCCTCGACATCGCGCCCGCAGTCAGGGCATTTGCCGTTTATGAGGTCTTTTTCTGTGAAGAATCTCTCGCAGGGGACGCAGTACCACCCCTTGTATGGAGCGGAATAGATAAGTCCCTTGTCCATAAGAATCTGAAGATTCTTGGCGACGATGTCCTTGTGCCTCTGCTGTGTTGTGCGGATGAAATCATCGTTTGTGATTCCAAGGCGGACCCAGAGGTCCTGGAAACGCTTGACGAGCAAATCGCAGTGTTCCTGCGGTGTTCTGTTGTTTTTGTTGGCAGCGTTCTGCACTTTCTGGCCGTGTTCGTCGGTTCCAGTCAGGAAGAACGTGGGGTCGCCTAGCAGACGGTGATACCGGGCCAGAACATCGGCGAGGATGGTGGTATAGGCATGTCCAATATGGGGGACGTCGTTTACATAATAAATCGGAGTTGTAATGTAGAAAGAGTTTTCGGACATAGTATGTAACCTCCTGTATAATAAGGATATCGATGGTGGAATACTATAGGTTGCCTTGATTGTCTGGCTGGCGACAGAAGATTGAAATATCAACTGATGATCTGGCGCCCGATTTCACGATTCTCAAAGAGAAGAATGGCGATGACAATCAACATGATGGAGAAGAGAAGCATATAGACGCATCCCCAACCAACGTATTCCCAGGGAATTGCAATTTTGACAGCAAGAGCGTCGGCCATCCATA
>JAGCTA010000443.1 GCA_017963875.1 Victivallales bacterium
CATTAAGGAATAAAAGAAGTTTGATGGCAGTGTTTTTTGATGCGATTTTTGCATCTAGAGTCTTTGATAAGAACCATAATGGCAATTGTGGCAGCAATAGCCAGCCAATAAAGGCCACGCCCCCGCAGACGAGGTAGAGGTATCTCCAGAAATCGGGATGCCAATCGGCAAATGAAGCATATAGACATGTAAAGATGCCAGTGATCAACGCCATGCTGGACAGATAGGTGAACCAACATCTTTTCAGGTTAACATTTTCTTGAGAATTTTGCACAATCACTCCTTTCAAACACAAAGTAGATGCTTTGAATTTCTGATGATAATGGAATCAAATCCAATTATCCAAAGTGATTAATACAATAATAGCCGTAATTAACCTATAATTTGCCAGAACATTATCATCTGGTAATATTCTGGCAAATTATGTATGAACTAATCTTCGAAAAACTGAAGATAATCAGATATCACTGATGTCGAGTTGGCAGACGCGCGTGACTTCCGATTCTGTCGTCAAATGCATTTTGACCTTGAGGTCGCCGTCCTCTTTCAATGTTCTCATGCCGTTCTGTCGTGCAATGGCAATCAGTTCGGCGCTATCCTTGCGTTCGTTGATTGCATGACGCAATTGCTCATTGATCAACATGAGTTCAAAGATTGCGATTCGCCCCTTGTATCCAGAACCAGAGCAGTGTTTGCAGCGCTTTGTCTCATCGTCCTTCATGCGGCCTGTGCCGTCGCATGAAGGGCAAATCCTGCGGACGAGACGCTGGGACGCGACCCCAAGCAACGCCGATGTAATCAGGAATGGCTCGACGCCCATTTCACAGAGACGCGCCACGGCACCTGCGGAGTCGTTCGTATGGAGAGTCGAGAGGACTAAGTGTCCTGTCAAGGCGGCATGGATAGCGATTTCTGCGGTTTCTCGGTCACGGATTTCTCCAACGAGAATGACATCGGGGTCTTGTCGAACAATCGCCCTGAGGCCGCTGGCAAATGTGAGGCCGATATTTGCCTTGACGTGGATTTGGGTCAAACCATCAAGTTGATATTCGACAGGGTCTTCGATGGTGATGATTTTTCTGTACTCAGCATTGAGGATTCTCATGATGCAGTAGAGCGTCGTGGTTTTGCCAGATCCCGTCGGCCCGACGATAAGAATCATTCCATGCGGCATGTTGAAAAGCGTTTCAAGTTGCTGTCGATTGTCATCAAGCAAGCCGACCTTGTCCAAGTCGAAGACGCCCTGGTCTTTTTGAAGCAAGCGCAGGACAATGGATTCACCATGCATACATGGGACGGTGGAGACACGGACATCGAGCGGGTTGGGGCCGTTCAACTCGATTCGTCCGTCCTGTGGAAGGCGGTGTTCAGCGATGTTCATGCCAGCCAATAGTTTGATGCGCGATGAAATGGCTGGATACTGGCTTTTTGGGGGGCGGAAGACCGTCTGGAGCAATCCATCGATTCTGAATCGAATGGCGAGTTCGTGTTCAGACGGCTCCACATGGATATCGGACGCGCCCAATTCCTGTGCGCGTGAAAACACATCATTGACAAGGCGGACGATAGGGGCCTCTTTTGCCAAGTCACGCAACGCTTGTTCGGAATCGCCGTCTTCACCGCCCAATGCGTCATTTGGATTGTCGTATAGTGCCGTGATATAACGATCAATGAATTGACGACGAGCAATGACGAACTTCGGCTCAGCATCATAGAGCGAATGCCATGCGTGCTGAATGTTTCCTGCATTGTACGGTGTGGCGATTGCGATGGTCGTATAATTGGAATTCCATTCCAGGGGCAGACACGATTCTGTATTAAGGTAATCGTACAAGACCTCTGGATATGGTTGGATGGACGATACGTCGCTTTCGTCAAGCAACGGAATTCCAGATGCTTCTGAATAAATATTCAGCAATGTCTTTTCATCAATCTTCTTTGTGTCAACCAATGCGGCATCTGCTTCTGGCGAGCCGCCGACGGGTGCTCTGTCAGGCGATGGGCAGATAGCCTCAAGACGCTGGCGAATGGCATTGATGAGTTCGTATCCAACGGCAAACTGCTGAGGCTGGTTGGCGTTTTCGTTGAGTGTTTCCATTTCGAAATTGCTTATCTTCAGTAGAGGTGATTTTTTTGGTGATTTTCTTCAATGGCTTCCAGGGAAACCTTGTACTTCCGCAACAATTCTTCCTGCGGATTTTTGTTGTCAATGACATTGACCGTGATGAGCACCAGAAGTTCTGCACGGCGGTCCTGGAATGTATTCGAACGGAAAATGGCTCCCAAATATGGGATGTCCTTCAGCAGAGGAATGCCAGTGACTTGTTCATATTTTTCGTTTTTGATCATGCCGCCCATGAGAATGGTCGTATTGTCAGGGACGATAAGTTCAGTGGAAAGTTTCTTTTTGTCCAAGGTTGGAGTGTCTTCACTCACGCTTGTTTTGGCGACGCCTGATATTTCCTGGTTCACTTCAAGACGGACTTCATTCCCCGCAGTGATGAAAGGCGTAACAGACATAATGATACCTGTTTCGACATATTCATAGTTCGTAGAGAAGTTGCCATTGGACGAATTGGTATATGTCGTCCCCTCCGTGACGACAGGGACGGACTGTCCGACCTGGAGTTCAGCGGTTGCACCACTGCGCGCGATGATTTCTGGCTCGGAAAGGATTTTTGTATTGCCCGTGCCCGCGACTGCCTGAATCATGGCAAGCGGGTCGTTGTCCGCGTCCGTGAACAGCAAGCCTAGGCCTGCGGAAGTCCATTGGGTCGCCAATTGAGGAAAATTAGCGATGGCTCCTGCTGCGGCATACCCGCCTTTGACATTTGTCTTGCGGCTGCGGATATTTCTATCCAATGCGTATGAAATGCCAAATTCCAGGGACTCATCAAGCATAATTTCGGTAATGACGGCACGGATTGCAACCTGGCGAGGCGGAACATCCTGCCGTTCCAGGAATGCCTTTATCGTATTCCATGCACGAGGTGTGGTCTTGATGGTGAGCCTGTTTGATTCTTCTTCAGTATAGACCATGACATCGGTTTCAAATACCGAAAGAGTGGACCCAACGTTTTTGCCGTTTGCCGTCCCCGTCGCATTCGTTCGGTTGGTCGTGTTGTTTCTGTTGGTTGTCGTTGACGTATTTCTCGTTGTTCCAGTCGTTGTATTGCGGTTGGTTGTGTTTGCCGTATTGGAAGTCGTCGTGTTGTTTCTTGAGTTTCTGGAGGAACTTGACGTCGTTCTGGAGCGCGACGATGATGTTGAAGAATTGCTCGTTGGGCCATTTGTGGTTGTGGTGGTGAAAAAGGCGTCCAACGCGGAGGAGAGAATATCCACGGTACTGTGCCTCACATTGTAGAAATAGATACCTTCCTTGTCTTCGCTGTCTTCCTTGTCGAGTGTGCGTGCCCATTTGGCGATTTCGTCAAGCACTTCTTCCATGGAAGCGGAGACGACGATGGCGTTCATGCGTGGCAATGCGGCGATGCGGATGGCACCGCCTGACGGTCCTGTCGCTGCTGCGACGGGGAAGCCAAGGATAGGAAGGATGGTCTGGAGTTCAGTCGCCAAGGTCTCTGGATCGACTTCACGGCAGAGAATGCACTTGACTGGCCATGTCCCTTCGCCTTTGGAGTCGAGGCGTGCAATGAGTTCTTGAAGTTTTTCGACGTTGTTAGGGGTTTCGACAATCACAATCGTATTTGAATCGGGAATGTCGATTGCCGATGCTCCGTCGGTCATGAATGGCTTAATGAAGTTTATGACATCCGCAGACTTGCGATATTTGATATCCATGAACAACGCCTGGACATTCGGCTGCTTTTCATGATTGACATACAGTTTTTGCTCCTTGGGCATTTTTTCGAATGGTAGCACGTGGACAAAATTATTGGATTCGGACATGTATGCTCCAGAAAGCCACAGGAGATGCTCAAGCAGTTCCCAGGCTTCCTTGCGCGTCATTGTCACATCCGTCATGTTCAATGAAATGGCACCTTTGACCGCAGGGTCAACAAGATAGTTGAAATCAAGCACGTCTTTGTCGGCAAATGCCATGACGATATGTTCAACGGTCGCCGCCTGCAAATTGAGGTTCAGTTTGACCTCATCGTCTGCGGCACCCTTGTCCGATGACGGATGGAATGGCTTGTTTGCCAACGGCGGACGAGCCTCCTGAGGACGTTTCCTTTCGATGATGATATTGTCTGTACCAGGTTCTGCGCCATTGTCGGAGGCCTGCTTTTGGTCAGACGCATCCATGGTCAGAGGCGTTTCATCAAGCATTCCCGCGGTTTGCCCAGTTATCTTGAAAATAGGCAGGGGGCGTGGTGTTTCATCTTTAGGTTCTTCCACTGTTTTGCAGGCAGGGAAAAGCAATGTGCACGCAATTAGCAATGCGTTTAGCGTGAGTCTTTTGTCGAGGTAGGTCAAGTTTGGCATGTTTTGTCCTTGAAAACTATGATGAAAAATACAATATTGATGTCGAAGTGGCGTGCCAGTGGCTACTGTTGTCTGGCGGGCAGGTTAACTCTCTGGATAGTCCTCAAGCCTGGCTGGCGATCGGTCGCGTTGCCTGTGGCTGGAGCGGCGGTATTCCCTGCCTGATTTGCCTGAGGCGCGGCCTGGTTGTTCTCCAGTGCTTGCTGAGGCGTTCTTGGCATGCCAGGGAGAGTCCGCTGCGGAATGCCGCGGTTGTTTGGCATTGGCATGGTCGCTCCAGGTGGCATGGGAGGCATGTTTGGATTGTTTTGTGTTGGAACAGGGGTCCTTTGCTGATTTTGCGCGGCGTTGGCGGCTGCCGCCTGTTTGGTCTCCGCCGCCTTCGCCTTGTCACGAATGGATTGCGCGTATGTATTTTGCGAGTCCTTTCTTTGGGCGGCATTGGAGTTGTTTTTGTCGAGTTTCAGACGATAGTCCAAGCCGTCTTTGCTGAGAATGACGACATTTGTCTCGGGGTCAATGCTTGCGACTTTGTATCCAGTCTCCTGAAGTTGTTCATCTTCATGCGCAGTGACAAATGTCGGAGCAAATGTTTCCGTGCTGTTGGCGTTTTTCTCCGCTGGCTGCTGTTCCTGTCTCATCGGAGGACGGCGAAAACGTGGATTCTGCTGTTGTCTGTTTGATGCTGAGTTACTCTTTAATTCAATGATGGCTAGTTTCACCTCATTTG
This sequence comes from Victivallales bacterium, assembly GCA_017963875.1. The sequence continues at coordinate 5,177 of JAGCTA010000443.1, forward strand.
CGGTCAGTATGCCGATAAGTTCGAAGTTTGGTGGAGCAGGGAGTTCTTCTTCTGCGGAGTCAGTGGAATCATCCAATTTGTCGCTTTCCAGTTTTTCTGTCCTGTCCTTGCTGAAGAGCGACTGTTGCCAGATGGCGGTCAATGAACCTCTGCGGATTTGAGGCCAGGTGTCTTCAGATGCCAAAGACTGCTGTGCACGATTGGCAGAGCGGCGTGTGGTCGACCTGAGGTTCCTGGCTGGTTGCTGTGAGGCATTTGCCCCTTTCCCAGTTTCTATCCCCTTGACGGCATTTGCTGTCAGCGTCTTCTGTTTTTTCAAGTTTGACGGCAACTGCACGAGATTGTTGATGGAAAACGCGGCAATCAAAAAAAGTGCGGCATTGAGTAGCAGCCATGTCTTGGTAATCATTTCAGACCTCCTTTCGTCGGGGCAGTGCTCTTGGCGCGGGACGGATTTTTACCGCTGGCCCCCTTGTCGGCATTTGCGGCATTCTCCCCTTTGTAGGCGTCTGAGAAAACCAGGTCGGATGCATTCGGGAAGAGCGTATATGAGGTAGCGGTCGCACTGACGCTGAGTTGGCGTTTCATGGAATTGTCCTGTTGGTTGGGCTGAGGCTGAGGTTGTCCAGGCCCTCGTCTAATTGGCTGTGGAGTAGCCCTGCGCCCCACATTGCGTGTCGAGATGCTGATTTTTGTCCAATAGAGCGGTGCATCTCCTGACAGCGCCTTCATGCCGAAAGTCTCGAAGAGGTCACAGAGTTTCCGCATTGAAAAATCATCGAATTCGACATTGATGTTGACTTGCTGAAGATTGGATTTTCCTCGGTTTGAAAGCGCGTTGACGGTTGATTTGGTCTTTGTGACATTTGAGTCATCCATGATTCTGTCGAATTTGGTCTGTGCGTCCCGTTCAAGAGTCGGGTTGTATTTTAGCAATTCAAATTCCTGTCTGGCGGCATCCAACGTCGCCTTGTATTTTTCCGCTTCTTCGGTTACTTTCTTCAATTCGGCTCGTCGGCTTGTAAGATGGGAGCGCAAGCCTTTGATGGTGCTTTCTGTCGGGATGTCAATATATCCTCTGAAAGAGTATGCCAGCATGCAGGCAAAAGCCACAAGAAGTAGCGCCAGAAGCCTTGCCTGTTTTTTCTGTGAAGATGTTTTCTGCATTTTATCTTCTTTTGGTATGAAACATTTTGTGACAGGGTGTCGGGTCAATTCTCCGCAGGCGGCAATTGCTGCGGTGGCAGGGGAAGTTGTGTAGGCTGCGTGTTATTGTTGTTGTTTTCAATATCATCCGTATCGGCATCGTTTGCCTTCTCAGCGGCATTGGCCGCTGCTTCTTCCTGCTCCTGTTTTTGGCGTGCCTCACGTTCGGCTTGCTGTTTTTTGCGCAATGCTTCCCGATAATCTTTTTCCCGTTGTGCATTGCGTTTTGCGGCCGCCGCGCGTTCTTCCGCCGATGGCCAGCCGATGGTCAGCGTGAAGTCGCTGACGGTTTTATTTTCATTGCGGTTGTAAGTTGAACTGTTGCCGCGTGCATCAATGATATATGGGGAATCACTCAGTGCATCCAGAAGTTCAGTCTGTTCGATGAATGGTTTTTGAGAATCATTACTGGAAGGCTCCTCGACTGAAAACTTGATTGTATTCGTGTCATGAGACCACGTGAGTTTTCCTGAAATCCATGGCTTGTTCTCCATGTCCGATTTTATGATGCGCGTTATGTCATTCAATACCAGAGGGAATGGCGGATAATTGGGGACGACATCCTTGAGTTCCGCCCGAAGTTCCTCAATCTTCTTCAGCCTGTCTTGTTTTATCTGCGAGCGTTTGACGACAATTTGCTTCTCAATTTCGGCAATTTCACGCGTGAGTTCATTCTTTTGAGAATAATTGGCCTGGAGTAATAATGCGAAATACAACACCAATGCCGCAACGGATATCGCAATCAGCGTGCCTGCCAGGAAAACAAGGGCAAGACTTCTGTGGCGGCGAAGATTTCCTGGCAATGGCAGGGCAGTCAATGCGTCCTTGGATGCCTGCGGAGTCAAACCATAGATGGCTAGAATCACAGCATGGGCAAAGCCATATTGCTCGATGACAGGCAATTCCGACAATTCCCCCATGTCCGCGAAATCAATTCCAAGCAGTTCAGAGATGGGTTTGGGCTTGCCGTCCGCATCTGTATAGGAGACTGATTTGAATGAGCGGCCTTCTGGCGTAGGCAGCCAGGCATCCGCTGTCGTTGTTTGAGTCGGAAAAGTCACCGTCTGGTTTTCAAGCAGCGGGTCCAGCACGGCGGGGGCTGGGATAATGGCGTCGAGTTGGGACAATGCCTCGGCGGTACTGCACCACTGCCGCCAGTTCTCCGTTTTGATATATACGATTCTGTAGAGCCCCTTGGATGTCTGCGTCGGCTTGCGCAGTTGCCTGTATCCCCAGGTCAATTTGTCAATACCCAGCGGAGTGTGTTTCTGAAGTTCAAATGCCAGCGCGTTTTTCATTTGCTCCGCAGTGAGGGACGGCATTTCGACATCCGCCATGTCCCACCCACCAGAGGTTCCCCCCGCTAGAAGGCATGATGCGTCCTTGGCATCCAGTTCTCGCATCCCTGTCGTCAGCAGTTCGCTGACTGAATGGTCCTTGTCTGCCTTGGCTGACCACAATGCGATGACACTGCACTTGTCACGCATCCGCTTGACTTTAACACCGTGGCAACTGCCATCGGCTGACCAAGTTATTGCTACACAAGTATTTTGTACGAAATGAGGCATGATGTTGTTTTGTTTCGGATATTCTTGTTATGTACGGTCTTGCACAATGCTGATATTCAATAAACGTCAAATGACGCTTTTTATTTTATTGCCATGCAAGAATAATGTAAAGTAAGACACGTGAAAAAATCAATAGTTTCTAGTCTCCCAAATGGACAGTGTTTCGGATTGCTTGTCGCTGAAGATTGTTTTCGAGTTCATGTTGACCTCGCGGGTGACCGTTCGCATGACTTGCAGTGCGCCATCGTATGCGGTTGCGACGGCGGTGATTTCAGCATAGCCTGATTCCGTGAAATTAAAATAGTTTTTTACAGTGATGAGCAGGTCGCCATCAAGCAGTTCACTGATTGGAGTCCCAGTTTCCTGCCATTCTCTTCGAGCCTCGATGACCTGATCGATTTGCGAATCAGTGATTTTCAGTGCCTTCAGTTCCAACGTACGTCGGATATCGGCTTCCGAAGCAGTGAAGAAATTAGTTTTAGAGTTGTTTTTTGACGCGAATTTGATGCCTTTTGGGGGGATGATCGTGATGTCTCCCAAAATGACATCCTGCCAGCCGTCTAGCCAGTATATCTCGGACCGGAACTCCATTGCGTCGTTACGAGGCAATGTTGGATATCCTTCCGCCTCGTAATCATCGACTTCCTTGCCATAGATGTTCAGCATCGTATCGGAGTCCGTGTAGTCGCGGTAGATGTCAATGAAGGTGTTGGCCAGTTCAATGGCATCCGTATCATCGGGGTCAAAGTTGTTTTTGACGTCTTGGACATTGTCAACGGAAAATGATTTTACTGCGTCATTTAGGTAGGCGTAGCAGTCGTCTTCAAGGTCGTGCTCACGTCCGTCGAGCATCCACGGTTCGAAATCGGAGATGGATTCACGGTCGTCAAGGCTGTTTCCAAGTGACCGATTGGAGAACAGACGTCGGTCGGTGAGGTGCATCCAGAAGGCGACGTCGGTGGCCGACTCGACTTTATAGCGTAGTTTGGACGCCATGGCGTTGACGGCGGATTCCTTGGCGATGGCTTCCGAAAACGCCATCATGTGTGCGGCCAGCAATGCCGTTGCCGCGACGATGCCGAGTACCATCAGGATAGCCATGCCTGATTGTTTGTTTGCCGTGTCAGTCATTCAAGTCCTGGGCCTCCCATTTCCCGAATCGTTCACGGTAACTGTTGCCCATGGTTCGACGAAGCCATGTGTAGCCGCGTCCGTCAAGCCAATGGATGGTAATGCGTATGGACAGTGGGACATCATAGCGTTCCACCTCGACATTGTCCCAGTAGTCGGTCCATATCAGTCCTTCCTCCCAGTTGTCGCTGGTGACATCCGCATCCCAATCGGCGTATGAGAATTCAATGGAATCAATTTCCTCGGCAAGCGTCGTTGACCAGACACGGTCCCCTGCGTCTTCCCAATTGATGAAAGGACGGTCCGAGTAGCGCATGATGAGTTTATTGTCTTCCACGAACAGTTCGCAGAAGCGGATGGCGCCTTCCTGCAAGTCATTAAGTCGGTGCATATAGGCGCAACGCAGATTTTGCGACTCTGCGACAAGGACAGGTTTTTCTTCTATGGTGTCCGCCTCAGGGTCTGGCCAGTTGAAGGGGATGATATTAGGGAGCATGGCCTCAAATGCGCGGTCGATGACCATCAATTCGCTGAGTTGGTTTCTTCTTATCTGAAGTGATTGCCATGAACGTATCGTATGGCTGGAGAAGGCAAAAAGCGCAACAGACATGCCCGCAAGAATCAACGAGGCGATGACGACTTCCATTAGAGTGAAATGATGACGTTTCATTCGAAATCATCCTCCTTGAGGACTTTCCGAATGCGCGTCTCGGAGATTTCATTTCCATGATTGTCGTTCACACGAATCACGAACTCGCCCAGTTGCCATTGGCTGATGCTCTCCTGTGCTTCTTCATGGATGTCATCCACAATCAGCAGTTCGCAGGATGATGAGTATCCATCTGGCATTAAGTCGCTTGGCGAAGAAGCCGTTGGACCGCCTAGCAAATAGTATTCGACGACAGAAGCGGTGATGTGCTGATGGTTCCATCTGTTTTCTGCCTGGAAGACACTTGACTGCGCGATGCCGATTATCGCCATGGTGGCTGCGGCGGCCATCGCAAGGATAATGGTCGCGACCATGACTTCAGTCAGGGTGAAAGCGTGTGTTCTGTACTGCGTGCGGGGCATCTTGGTTGTCAAAATAGTGAAAAAGATGTTTTCTTGTTCGATAAACGCTTTTCTGGCGAAAATGTTGTATGATTCGGGTGAAAAAAGGAAAAATGAATCTAAATTATATAATGTACTTGTCTATACAGCAATTTCCAGCCGATGCAACTCTTTTTGGAAAACTTCCACATGCCGTCCTTAGCAAAACGAACTGAGACATTTACCGATTCCGTCATCAGAAGGATGACGCGCATTTCTCTGGCATACAATGCGGTCAATCTATCGCAGGGCTTTCCTGACTTCGAGCCACCGAGGGAACTACTCGACCGTTTGGCACAGGCAGCAGACGAAAATGTCCATCAATATTCAATTACCTGGGGCGCAAAGAACTTCCGAGAGGCGCTTGCTGAAAAGCAACGTCATTTCATGGGGCGTGAGATTGACCCAGAACGCGAAATCGTCGTCACATGTGGCAGCACGGAGGCGATGATGGCGGCGATGATGAGCGTCGTGAACCAGGGTGATAAGGTGGCGGTTTTCTCGCCATTCTATGAAAACTACGGCGCGGATGCGATTCTGTCTGGTGCGGAACCAATCTATGTTCCCTTGAGACCGCCTGAATTCAACTTTGACCCCGAGGAACTGGAAAACGCCTTCAGGCAAGGGGCGAAGGCGATGATTCTATGCAATCCGTCCAATCCTTGCGGACGTGTATTCAAGCGAGACGAGTTGGACTGCATTGCGTCGCTTGCTATCAAATATGACGCCTTCGTTCTGACGGACGAGGTCTATGAGCACATTGTCTATAAGCCGCATGTTCATACGTACATATCGACGCTGCCAGGGATGTGGGAACGGACGTTGTCTTGCAGTTCGCTGTCAAAGACGTATTCGATTACAGGCTGGCGGTTGGGCTATGTGATTTCAAGTCCTGAAATCATTGACACGGTGAAGAAAGTTCACGATTTTCTGACGGTAGGCGCTGCCGCGCCGTTGCAGGAGGCGGCAATCGCGGGGCTGCGCTTCGGTGACGACTATTACCGAGAACTATTGGGAACATATACGCACAAGCGAGATTTGTTCTTGCGAGGCCTGGACGAAATCGGTCTGCCGCATACGAACCCAGAAGGTGCCTACTACGTGCTTGTGGACATTGGCGAATTCGGCTACGGCAATGATCTTGAGTTTTGCGAGACGCTCGCTAAAAATGTGGGCGTCGGCGCGGTGCCAGGCTCGTCTTTTTTTCGGGAGGACGTACAGAACTACATCCGTTTCCATTTCGCGAAAAAAGACGAGACACTTCTGGCCGCGCTTGAACGTCTGAGCCATATTCAGGAGAAGATGCGGAAGAAGTGACTGCGTCCCCGTTAATACTTCCAACTAAAATGTGACAAATGGGACATTTACAGATTGGACAAAGGAAATGCTCGAAGGTGTCTCATGGCATCCCTAAGATTCCAAAAGTCTCATGATGTTTATTTCAGGAGAATTGGCGTCTTCATCGTTGAAAGTTGCATCGGCTAATCATGCCAATTACTCGATGCAAAGGAAGACGATGCCCATGATGCAACAGCAGAGGCCAGTGATTGCCTGCCAAGTGAGGCGTTCGCGCAGCCAGATGACGGAATACAATGTAAATCCCATGATACAACTGATGACCATGATGGGATAGGATATTGCGCCCTTGTCAAGTTTTGCCATGCGGTCCATGGCATTGAATGAAAGAAAAAGCCCAGATGCCATTGTGATAGACTGCAGTACAATTGCATAAATCCATAAGTGGCGGTTCTTCAAATGAATTAGAAGGTTCTTGCGGACAGTCGCATGATTCGGACAGAACAGCATGACGGTCGCGACGACCAGATTGCTGATGTAGATGAGGAGGCAACGGTGGATGACAGGGACTCCCAAACGTATTTCATCGTTGTAACTCGGCTCGTTGTTGAAAGTCTGCTGGATGCCACAGATAAGAAATGCAACGAGTGCAAAGAAAACCCATGATTTGCCATTGATTTTCTTCTCTTCAGACTTGCGGTTGACGGACATCAAGGGCACAGCAAGCAAAAGCAACGCCATGCCAAAGAGACGGAAAGCCCCAGCCTTGACGCCGTGGAAACAGATGCCGTAAATGAACGGTATGACCATCCCCGACTGGAGAATCGCCCAGACAAGACTGTTTGGACCGCACGCCATCCCCTTCGCCATCGCCACGATGAGTGGAAAACTCAACATGCCGACCAATGAATACAGGATGCATGCCTGAAGCGCGGCGTCTTTTGACGCACTCAGCGGCGGATATAGCCCTGAGAACAGCAGAATGAGCCCGATGATTAATGCATATAGGTAGGAAATCAACTGCAACAACGGTATCGAGACATTGTATTTAGAGACACCGCCCATGACGATGCCGTTGTATGTCCATGAGAATCCAACAAGAATGAGAAGGGTTAATGCGATAAGCATGTCTGTGGTCTGTGGTTCAAGTATGGAGTCAAGATACTATAATATAAACCGTTCAATGAATCAATCAATGAATTGACTGGTCGGGGGCAATGCATTATTCAATGCAGAGGAAAACAATGCCTGTGACGCAGAGGCAGATGCCTGCGACCGCCTCCCATGTCAGGCGTTCTCGAAGCCAAATCAATGAATAAAGTGTAAAGCCGAGGATGCAACTGATGACCATGATGGGATAGGAAATCGCCCCCATGCCGAGTTTTGCCATGCGATCCATCGCATTGAATGAAAGCAAAAGTCCCGATGCCATCGTAAATGTCTGCAAAACAAAAGAATAAACCCATAGGTGACGGTTCTTCAGATATGTGTGGAGATTCTTGCGTATAGCCGCCTGGTTCGGGCTGAATAACATGACAGACGCGATGACAAGGTTGCCGATGTAGATGATAAGGCAACGGTGGATGACAGGAATCCCTGTGCGGATTTCATCGCTGTAACTCGGCTCGTTGAGAAGTGTCTGCTGGATGCCGCAGAGCAGAAACGCGACAATCGCAAAGAAAACCCAGGATTTGCCGTTGACTTTCTTTTCTTTCTCTTTGATGTTGACCGACATCAGCGGGAGGGCAAGTAACAACAACACCATGCCGACGAGGCGCAAAGACCCAGCCTTGACATCGTGAAAGCAGATGCCGTAAATGAACGGTATGACCATGCCCGACTGTAAAATTGCCCAGACAAGGCTGTTCGGACCGCACTCCATCCCCTTCGCCATCGACAATCTCAACGGATAACTCATTAATCCGACCACAAAATAAAAAAGGAAGGCCTGAATCGCGGCATCCCTTGACACGCTCAATGGCGGATATAATCCAGAGAAGAGCAGGACGAGTCCGACGACTAGGCCGAATAGGTAGGCAAGCAATTGCAGCAGAGGTATTGGAACGTTGTGCCGAGAGACATTGCCCATAACAATGCCTTCGTATATCCAAGATAATCCGACAAGTATGAGAAGCGTTAATGCGATGAACATGATTGAAGGTATGGTGATGATTGCGTTGTTATTTTCGCAATATTGAAGAGACTCCTGCGAGAGAAAACACGTTCAAACTCCTTAATCAGTGCTGCTGGCCATTTCGTATGATTGGCGTTCCTTCGGGCAGGCCAAAGAACTTGAAGACGTTTGTGCGGGCAGAAAGTAGTTCTGGATGGCCGTTGTCTTTGATATCCTCCGTGATGTTCATGGCCTTGCCATCGAAAACGGCGGTGACGGTGCTTGTCGCAAAATTGCCGTCTTCAAATGCGTAGGTGATGCCATCATCGTCATAGTGTGTGAATGAAGACGTTCCTTCCGCAACATAGATTTCCCATGTCATGTCGTTCAGCGGCTTCTGGTGGGAATATAGCATGTCGGGGGCGGTTGGGATGATGGCACCGCCTTTGACGAAAAGCGCGCCGCCGAGCGGCTGCGTGCCGTCTCCCCAGTCCGACGGCGAATTGACTTCGAGCCATTGTCCACCGCTGACGGGCTGCTTTGTCCAGTAGTTATACCATTTTCCATCAGGAAGATAGACGCGGTTGGTGAAAACAGCGACGAGTAGCGAATCGCCGAGCATGAACTGCGAGCAGATATCGGCGGCATTCTCGTCTTCAGGGAATGCCAGCGGCATTGGCCGCATGATTGGGAGACCGTGCAGATGCGCTTGCCAGGCGGACGCGTAGATATAGGGCAGAAGGCGGTATCGCGTCTTTGCGTAGAACCTGAAGCAGTTGTTGATGTCTTCACCTTGAAACCATGGTTCTGTATATTGATGCCATCCAAGGAGTTGCGACCAAGGAAGCAGCATTCCCGCATGGATTCCCAGTTCGCTTTCGATATCAAGGTCGCATGTGCCGTTGGAGTGACCTGACAAAGCGAGGTTCATAAGGCCCGCAATGGACTTTGGGCCTCCGCCCGTGTCGCCCGTCCATGTGGCGGAATACTGCTGGATTCCTGCGTATCCACCTGCAGAATAGACCATTGGCCGTCTTCCTGTGTGTTCGCGGAAGCCCTGTGTCATTTGCTTGTTGTAGAGGAGAGGATAGAGATTATGCATTTCGCAGTCGTCCATGCCGTTGAACCACTTTCGGTCGGGGTGGAACAGGACCTGGTTGGCACCGTCCAGTTTGAAGGCATCTGCACCATCGTCAACGAATTTCTTTAGGTGCTGGAACCACGGTTCGCCTGGCTTGGTAATTTGGTCGATTCGGACGGCGCCTTTGAGATGTGGGTCGTTGATGAGGTCGTCAGCAGACGGCCGAGCATCGTCGGCAACGGTGTCGCTGGCTGTTTTTCCTGCGTTCAGGCAGGCTTCTTCATATTCGGAAAAATCGTAGTCGCAGCACAGCCAGAGGCTGAGATGGAAGCCCATTCTATGGAGGGAACTAGCAAACGTCCCCCTGCGTGGATATTTCAGCCAGAAGGGGATGTGGAAACGCTTTTCGCTCCATTTCTTTTCAGTGGAGTAATCGTAGTGCTTTTCCATCCAGTCGGGTTCAAGCCCGATGACATCACAGGGGATTTCCTGACGACGGAATTCGTAAGCCTCGTAAAGGACATCACGTGCGCGGACTTCACGTTCATCGCAGACGAAGGTGAAGCCGTATGCCCAGCGTGGGAGCAGGGCGGGACGGCCTGTGAGTCGTGTATAGTAATCCAAAAGTGCGGTCATCGTCGGTGCGATGAACAGATAGACGTCCAGGTCGCCTTTGGCGCATTCACAGACAATCTGCCCCGAATTGTCGGAATCTACATCAATGATATGGTAGAAAGTGGTGTTGAGCAGGAAGGCCCAGCCGTTGGTGCTCATGACGAAGGGGATTGGAATGTAACTTTTCACGTTTCGCAGGACCATTTCCGCACGGTGTCCGCGCTTTTGGATGTGTTCGCGGTTTTCATCGCCGAGACCATAGAGTCGTTCGGATTCATTCAGGCTGAAGACAAGCCTGAAGCCACCGCTAGGCAAAGAGTTCAGTTCTGTGACGTGCACAATGGTTTTTCCGTCTCTTTCAACGAGCAGGTCTTGTGTGGAGTTGATAGTGACTCTGCATCCGTCGGCAAGTGCGATGGAATTGCCTTCTATTGACGCTTGAGAGGAATCTTCCTTTAGCCGAGCCTCATTGATGATGCCATAGCGGTTCATGCCGCTGCCCGCAAAGGAATCGTTTTTACCGTGGCTGATGTGCACGCAATGGCCGCCAAGCGTTTCAAGGCGAAGAATGCTGTTGTCTTGAAGGAGGATATCGTGTTTCATGGTTTTCCTTTGGTGTGGAATACTGTTGATGGGACAAATGGGACAAATGGGACAAAAGGGTCAAGCGGGACAATTCACATGGGAACAGAAACAATCTATGGCTGCTGTGGCGGCAATAATAACTGTCTCAATTGTCCCATCTGTCTCATTTGTCCCATGTGATCGTCAAAACAGATGTTTCATAATTCAAGGAAAGGATTGAGCATCACATAGTTGACTGCGGCGGCTTCGCCTTCGGGGGCGTTTCCATTGTGAATCGTGATGGTGACTTCAGGCTTGAGGGCCTTGAACACCACATGGTGAAGATTGCATTTCGGGACGTTGTTGTTGAATGGATACTGTCCTTTTTCCCGCTTGTCAATATGAACCCATGACTGCGTCGTGTCAACCACTGCACCATTATCCAATGTGACGTCAATGCCAACTCGTTTTGGATTGAACTTCTTTGCCTTCAGGTCGTTGTAATCGACGACGACAAACTGCAGACAATAACTTTTCCCAGGAACGAGGCCTTTGGCGACCTGCGTCACGGAACTTGTTTCACCGTCCTTTCGAGTCAAAACGGCGAACGTGTCGCCAGTACGGGCGTAATAACGGCCTTGGCTCGTTTTCCCGTATCCTTCATGGCGGCCCGTGGTGACATTGCCTTTCGGAATCCAGTTCTGCAGACCGTCGATAAAATCGTTGTTGAGTATGTGGCCAGGCTCGTAGGTGAAGCCGTATTCATCGGAGAGCATGGTCTTCTTGCCCTCGATGCAGTAATGGCGCGTGAGCATGAAGCACCAGCGGTACAGTTCGAGGTCGCAATGCCTTGTTCCCCAGTATCCAGTGATTGCCATGTCCTTGCAGGCGGGGTGATTGGCGAGAAGGTTGAACTGCATGTCAAGGTAGTACTTGTAGTCGACATTCGGATGATGGGCCAGCGAGATGACGGGAATCTGGATAAAGTTGCCGAAAATCATCCCCCAGTGGACGATGATTTCGGGGAAAAACTTCCTGAAGGCGATGGCCTTGTCGATGATGACTTCATCCAGATATTTCTTCGCCTCCTCAAGCGTTGGACGCGTAGAGATATAGACTTCTGAGAGGACGCGCCCGCGTCCCCTGCATGAATTGACGCAGGCCGAGAGGAAATCATCGTCGACACCTTTCATGGTCGGTTTGCCGACAATCCACGTATAGACAACATGGTCGTTTTTCGCCTTGAAGCGTTTTATGCCTTCGGTAAAGTGGAGAATGGAATTGAAACTGCCGAACCCCTGCTCATCGCAACTGACGCCTTGGTATTGCGGCGCGTTCATTCCTGCGCACGTGTTCAGGCCCTTGACAAGATTATCAGCCGAAAGGTAGAGCGAGCCGAAACTGCCGATCCATTTATAGCCAGCATCGAAGAATTCCTTGCGATATTGTTCGGGAACGACGCCGTCATTGTGCGTCGTGATGGCATGGTGGACATATTTGTTCTGGAAATCCCAGTCATACGGTGGATTCTCAGGCACCATGCTGTCGCAGCATGGTTTGTAGTTGTAGATTTCAGGAATTGTTCGGACGACCAGGTTGCCGCCATTGGATGCCCCTTTGATGGTGTCGTCTGTGCCCTTTGATGAGGAAGATGAAGTGGATTACTTGGTGAATCCTGAATTGATGGACGAACGCCTGGGTAGTCAGGTGGATGTCGTTATCGATGGAGGCTTTGGCGA
>JAGCTA010000444.1 GCA_017963875.1 Victivallales bacterium
CTGGATGATACCGCCTCAACGGAGACACGCGGCAAGGCCATCGTGGATTCATTCACCTTTCTAGCGCAGGAAATTGCAAAGGAATCCAATGTCACTTTGGAATTGGACGAGCCAGTGACTTTGCCATGCAAGGTGACCGATGACATGGATTCCTTCTGGGCCTTCTTCAAGGTCGGCTTGATGTTTTTGATTCTGCTTTTTGCCAGATTTTCGCGTTATTTCAGGGGGCATTCATACGGCACACACGGAGGTGTCCGAAGCCATGGCTGCTTTGGAGGCGGGGGACGCAGTTTCGGCGGCGGACATTTTGGCGGCGGAGGCGCCCATCGATAATCACTATGTACTCTTTCTCTTCACCATGGTGCCTGTTGGTATTGCTGATTCCCGTCTTTATACGGCTTTATACGTTTTTCAGCCGTAGGCGCCGTCCAGCCATCGCCTATTCAGGTTTGACCAGTGCACAACTGGCGGGCGTCAGTTGGCGCATCCGTCTGCGCTGGCTTCCTGACTTCACTTTGGACGCCGCGTTTGTACTGCTCTGTATTGCGCTCGCACGCCCTCAGGAAGCCTTCACCACGACTCATTCCGACAATGCCTCCGAAGGAATCGCCATTGAAATGGTTCTGGACCGTTCAGCCTCGATGTGCCAGGAAATGTCATTCGGAAACCGCCGCACTACGCGTCTGGATGCCGTCAAGGAGGTCTTTTCGTTGTTTGTCTTTGGAGATGAAGGCAAACAACTGTTCAAAGGGCGCGAAGGCGACTTGGTCGGCCTTGTCACATTCGCAAAAACCGCTGAGACGAACTGTCCATTGACGCTTGGTCACGAAGCACTTACGCAAGCACTCCAAGGTATTTTGCTTCTCTATCCGAATGAAACCGCCAAATTGCAGAACGCCTTCCAGGAAGGGCTGGACATCAATGCGATTCTCCTTCCGACAAACCGTCCAGAGTTGTATGCGGCTTTTGCCAGACTGTATGGAAAGGAAAATGCCCAACAGGCGTTGCAATACTATCTTGACCTTTCAGAGAACAACCAGACCGCCATCGGCGATGCCTTGGCTCTTGGGCTTGCGCGGCTCAGACAATACGATATCGACAAAGTGGACTACAAAATCAAATCAAAGGTCATCATCCTGCTCACAGACGGCGAAAACAACCATGGCAGGGATGTCGCATCCGTCATCTCGTATGCTCGCGACTGCGGCATAAAAGTTCATGTCATCGCCATTGGCGAGGCGCGTTCGCTTCAAGGCAGCGACCTGCCGAAATTGGCAAAGGAAACAGGCGGCATCTACATGCAGGCCGATTCGGCGGATGAACTAGTCAATGTGTATCAATCTATCGATACGATGGAACGTTCTAAAATCTCAGACATAACCTTTACCAACACCCGTGAACTATTCCAGCCATTCCTTCTTGCATCCCTCATTCTTCTTGTACTGTATGCCGTTCTGAAAACCACCCTATTCCGTACACTTCCCTGACTTTGACCATGTCCTCCTGGCAATCACTTCACTACCTCAATCTTCTCTGGCTGCTGTTTCCGCTGATAGCGCTGTTCGTGTTTGCGCATTGGCGGCGCAAGTCCATGTTGCTGCGCTTTGCCAATCCATGCCAGACAGAACGGCTCGCCAAATCCGCCAGCGCCCCCGCACGTTTTTTCCGCGCAACGCTGTTCCTGCTTGCCTGCGCCGCAATCATCCTGGCACTTGCACGCCCGTCATGGAACAAATCGCATCAGCCTTTCAAGGCAAAGGGACGCGATGTCGTTTTCATTCTTGACATCTCTCGTTCCATGCTTGCCGCGCATAGAAACACGACACGCCTGGAAGAGGCGAAATTCGCCATTCAGGAATGTTTGTCCACGGTACGCGGCGATCGTGTCGCCCTCATCATCTTTGCGGGAAACGCCAAAGTGGCCTGCCCTCTGACACATGACTACGCCGCTTTTCTGGCAAAACACACTGATGTCGATGATCGTTCCGTCACATTTGGAGGAACCATGCTTGGAGACGCCATTCGGCTGGCGTGCAGTTCGATTTTCAAGACGCGCGCGCAACTCTACCGCGATGTCATCGTCATCACAGACGGCGAAGACATGGAATCCAACCCAGTTCAAGCGGCTGAACAACTCGCGGAACTGAACGCGCGCCTTATCATCGTCGGAATGGGAGACAGCACGCCTTCGCCCTTGCGCATAACAACTCCTGATGGTGGTACGGAAACCATCATGGACAACGGAAAGCCTGTCATGACACGACTGGACATCGACACACTTCAGAAAATGACAGAAGCGACGACGGGCGGTATTCTGATTCCCGTCCCATCAGACACTATGCTCAACCTCAATGACATATACAGCAAATACATTGAGCAGCAGGTCAAAAAGGACTTTGAAACGCATTCTGTTATCACATACGAGGAAAAATATCAATTGTTCCTTGTAATGGCGATGGTTCTGCTCACAATCATGATATTGATTCCAGAGCGACGACGGCTGGCAGTGACGGCGGGAATTGCCTTGCTGTTTGCCGCCTTGCCTGTCTCCGCAGAAAACGCCATGCCAAGAGAGGCTGTCCATTTGATTAACCAGGCGAAACGGCAGATGGAGGCAAATGACTTGGAAGCCGCCAAGGAGTCCCTTGCGAAATCACTGGAACTGCAAGCGGACAATCCGCTGGCAATCTACAACCGTGCCGCCATTGATTATCTTCAGGGGAACTACCAGGAGGCTCAGAATGGCTTCCAGCAGGCGCTGACACTCGCACAAGCCCAGGAACTGGATTATCCAGACTTTCAGGAAAAGGTGAACCTCGCCATCGCGTCCTGCGCATTCAGGCTTTCTCAAAAGGAGGACAACCAGAATCCACAGCCTGACGCGGAACGCGCAGTCAAATACTTCAAAAACGCTCTCGACTGCAATCCACAGAATTTGACCACAAAGGATAATCTCAACACGGCAAAACTCAACTACAAAGCCATCCGCCAGAAACTCAAGCAACAGCAACAACAGCAATCTGCCAATGGCAACGACGGCAAACAGCAGGACAATAAAGAGGACGATTCGCAAAACGAGGGCAACAACGCCCAAAATGCCCAAAAGCAGAATCAAGAGTCCAATGAAAATAAAGAAGGCGACAATCAGAAGAATGAGCAGCAGAAGGCGTTGGAAGACCTTGAACAGCAACAACGCCAGGCCGCTTCTGACCTTAAG
>JAGCTA010000445.1 GCA_017963875.1 Victivallales bacterium
ATAAAATAACTTGTTTTTTATGTAGAAAAATAGTAAAATATATCTGTTGGATTTTATTTTGGTTTAAAATATTTCTATTTGGAATTAAAGAAAGCACATTATGAAAAACATGAAACGAATCTTCTTGTTCACGCTCATTGAACTTCTAGTCGTCATCGCCATCATCGCCATTCTCGCGGCCATGCTGTTGCCTGCACTCGCGAAAGCACGTGAAAAGGCGCGTTCCATTTCATGCACCAACAACCTCAAGCAGGTCATCACGGGATACAAAATCTACGAGACGGATTTCGGTGTCATCCTCCCGCTGACCTACAACTGGTCTTCCTGCTGGGTTCCATTCATCGCACAGAACAACTACGGCATCGCCTATCTCTCCTCCACGAGACCCAATGAAATTCTCTGCCCAGGCCGCTTCCCATTCAAATACTTCAACTACCGCTGCTCATACCTCGGCCGCAACAACTATGCCTCTCCGAACACTTCCTATTCATACGAAATCAAAGCCACCCAGGCAGGCGCGGCCTATTATGACCGTTTCCTTGTCTTGACAATGGTCAAGCAGCCGTCCTCCTGGCTGTTCCATGGAGACGGATATACGCCGACTGCCGATACGGCTGAGAATTCCAACAGCCATCAGGTCGGATTCGGGCGCATGCTGGCGGTTCCAGACAAGAACGCCATCGAAGCAGGAAGCGTCTTCTTCCCGAAAGCCCACGGCGGTACTGGAAACTACTCCTTCCTTGACGGGCATGTCGAGGCGCTCAATTCCGTTGGTGCCATCGCAGGGAAAGTCAACGCAGAATATACCGCCGCTGGTGCTGACAAAGTCACCGTCTATGGTTGGATTGATACAAACGGCACATACCAGGGTGCAAAATAACTTCAAAATCTAGAAAAGAGAGAGACGCCAATGAAACACCTTCTGAAATTCACCCTCATCGAACTTCTAGTCGTTATCGCCATCATCGCTATTCTCGCGGCCATGTTGCTACCCGCCCTTGCCAAAGCACGTGAGAAGGCTCGCGGCATCTCCTGTGCCAACAACCTCAAACAGGTCATCATGGGATACAAAATCTACGAGACCGACTTCGAAAAGCATATTCCGATGACGTTCAACGGCTCGACTTGCTGGGTCAATTTCATTGCCATGGGCGCATACGGCAACAAGTATCTCTCCTCCACGACCCCAAACGAAGCCGTCTGCCCTGGTCGTGCGCCATTCAAATTTGCAGAATACAGAGCGACCTACCAGCACCGCAATGCACAGGTTTTCCCCTCCACAAATTATTATGTCAATGTGAACTCAACTGATAGGGAAATCGGGAATGCGCTGTACAACGACACTTTCCTCATCACCAACATGATCAAGTCGCCATCGGCATTCTTCCTGCTTGGCGACAACTATTGCCCATACGTCATCGCAGACTCCAACCAGCGCGCATACGGGCGTGTCAACAGAGTGCCTAACACGGCTGCTGGCCAAAACGAAAACGCCAGTTTCTACTTCGTCAAGGCACATGGCGGCAGCGGCAACTTCTGCTTCATGGACGGACACGTCGAAGCGTTGAACTCCGCAGGCGCGATGGCTGGCAAAGTTAACACGGAATATACCGCCGCAGGCGTCGCCAAAGTCACATGCTACGCATACATCGACACGAACTGCAACTACCAGGCGGGGCAATAGTCCATATTCCTTTTTGCTATCCAAATCTGGAGAAATCGAAAAAAATGAGAAGGCTTTTCTTTTTTACCCTCATTGAACTACTGGTTGTCATCGCCATCATCGCCATTCTCGCGGCCATGCTACTGCCCGCATTGGCGAAGGCGCGTGAAAAAGCCCGCTCCATTTCCTGCGCCAACAACCTCACGCAGGTTATCACGGGATACAAAATCTACGAGACCGACTTCCATACCATGCTTCCGAGCACCTTCAACTGGACGTCCTGCTGGGCAAATTTCATTTCCCAAGGCGCATACGGAATCGAATACCTATCATCAAGAAAACCAGACGAATGCGTCTGCCCTGCCCGCGCTCCCTTCAAATGGCAAAATTCCCTTGCGACCTACATGGGCCGTACAAGCAATGCTAGCCCGAACAGTCAGTATTTCGTCTCCGTCAAATCCACGGACAAGACCGTCGGAAACGCATTGTACTATGATAGTTTCCTTGTCATGACTCAAGTCAAGGCACCCTCTTCCTACCTTTTCATTGGAGACGCCTACTGTCCAACTGTCGCCTCTGACATGAAAGGCGGCCATCAGGTTGCATACGGACGAATCAAACAGGTTCCCGACACATCCGCCGTGGAAAACGGCAATTTCTTCTTCA
Source organism: Victivallales bacterium (assembly GCA_017963875.1). The sequence goes on from JAGCTA010000445.1 coordinate 2,330, forward strand.
CGAAAGCCCATGGTGGCACTGGCAACTACTGCTTCTTGGACGGCCATGTGGAGGCTCTGAACTCCGTCGGTGCCCTTGCGGAGAAAATCAACGCTGAATACACCGCCGCAGGCGTCGATAAAGTCACGGTCTATGGCTACATTGATACCAACGGCAACTACCAGTCGAGCAAATAACAATTAATTATTGTTTTTAGGTTTCAATCATTTAAGTTTTCCAAAAAACAAAGAGGCTACAAATGGCAGGCGAACCCTACAAAATGCCCAAACTGACGAAACTTCCATCCATCCCGACAGAAGAGTATTTCGACCGTATCAAGAAATTCCAGACGCGCATCAAAGCCGCAGGATTGGATGCCTGTCTGGTTCATGGCAATGAAACCGATTTTGCCAATATCCGCTATCTGACAGAATACTGGCCGACGTTTGAGCAGGCTGGTGTCTTCGTCCCAGCCACAGGCGAAGCCGTCCTCCTCATCGGGCCAGAGAGTGAAAAATACGCATTGGGCCGCGGCGTCCTCAAAAACGTCCGTCTCATGCTGAACTACCGCGAATCCGCCGAACCAGATTATCCAGGCATCAAATTAGCGACATACGACGAAGTCGCAAAACTCGCCCTCGGCAAAAAGAAACTGAAGAAACTGGGTCTTGTCGGCTGTGCGGTCATGACGAAGCCGACATTGGATGCGCTGGCGGCACAACTTCCTGGAGTCGAGTTGATTCCTGCCGATGACGTATTCCGCCCGCTTCGCTGGATCAAGAGCGACAACGAATTGGCATGCCATCGCAAGGCATTTGAAATTGCTGAAAAGGCCGTCCAGGCGATTCTGGACGAAATGAAGCCAGGCATGACGGAACTCCAGGTCATCGGCATCGCGCAGCGTGAAATCTATGCCAACGGCGGTGACTACGAGGGCCATAGCCTCTACTGCTTTGGCGGCGACCGCACGAGCAACGGCATCAGTCGCCCCACATACGCGAAAATCAAGAAGAATGAAATCATCCAGTTGAACATTGGCGCACGTGTCTATGGCTACAGTTCATCCATTGGCCTGCCCGTCTGGTTTGGTGACATTCCAAAGAACCAGAAAGCATTGGTCGAGTTTGGTCTCCGTGCCCATAACTACACGATTGAACTGATGAAAGCAGGCGCAGACGCCGCAGGAATCGCCAAGAAATACACCCAGTGGGGTATTGACCAAGGTTGGGGCGACTATATGCTCTACGGCCCTGTCCACGGCCTCGGCATCATGGAAACGGAAAGTCCATGGATCGAAACCACCAGCAATTACAAGTTGAAGGAACGCATGACCTATCAGATTGACACCTTCTTCACGGGCAATGGCTACGGCCTCCGCTGGGAGGAAGGCGTCATCGTCACGAAAGACGGTTGCGAACTCATGTCAAAACACCGCAACAAATTCATGACTCTCAAGGCCTGCAAACTCGACTGACGTTTCCTTTACGCTCTATTTCTCAAGATTGTAGGTTCGACCTCTTGAGGTCTGAATCCTTTGTGGTCGGTCTCCCCCCCAGGTTTCGCTTCGCTTAACCTGGGGGTTCTTATATTTGCCCCCTTCGGGGTCTTTAATCTGCCGCCATGGCGTTGTTGCAATTACCTACCCTCATGGCGAATAGAGCCATTGGTATTAACATACTTTTGTTTCGGACTCTATAGATTCTAGGGGTAGTCTGCTAGCCAATTACCGCTAGGCAACTCAAGTATTAAATTCTCTAAATCTTCAGCCAGCCGATTTCCCAAGGCGACAACTGCGGGAGAGTAATGTAAGCATCATCGCCAGAATGTCTCAACGGCAGCAGGACTGGTGCCATGGATGGCACATTCCATTCCGCCACTGATGCTTCTGCGGGGACTCCGTGCAGCATGAGTTCAACTGGCTGCTGATATCCAATCGTAACATTCAGCGCTGTCACGCTACGCAGTATTCTCTGTTCTGTGACGTTTGGCACCAGAAGACATTGGATTGGCTCCATTGGCAGTATGGGAAGAGAACCATGCGAAACCCAGTCAACCAATCGATACAGGAAGCGAATCCGAGCAGATGTGCAGGTATGGACATTGAAGCCGTCGTTGCCCAGCAATGCCATACGCGTGCCATTCTCACGTTCCAAAATGATGCAGGCTGCACCAAGATTATCTCCATGAATATCTTTGTAATTGCTTAATACTCTTAAAGGTACACCATCAGGCACAGTGAAGGCATAACGGTGTTCAGAAAATGAGAACGGAACAATCACCTTCAAACCGTCATTGATAGGGTCGGCAGTATAGGATTCAGATGTCTGTACATCCGTGATTGGCCTAACTTCGACATTTTCAAGCAATTCTCCCATACCTCGCTTGATGATTGCCGACACGGCATCTCCATCAAGAAGGACATCCTCTGTCAAGTATTTTTTCAAATCTTTCTCTTGCCATGAGTTGACAACAACTCCATTGAGCATTCGGCAGGATGCCTTTGGAGAGAATGACGCAAAAGGCACGCCGACAAGCGGCAATCCAAGTTCCTCTGGTTGAGAAGTCAGGTTAACGCCAGCACCTGAACAAAGCCCCACTCCTTCGGCCTGACAGCCTTGATTGTGTCGAAGGAACTCACGGTAGGAAGGTGCATCGGCTGCCAGAGGTGCAATCAGTTCACGTCCATACCATTCAGGTGTCTCCAGTTTTGCATCCATGATGAAATACGACAAACTGTCCATGCCAACCGCAAGATGCAGCAATGATTCGATGCGGAGCCCCTGCGCCGTCTTGCAGCACATGGTCCGTGGATATGACTCGATTTCAGAACAGACCTGAGAAATGGTATCATACCCCTGTTGCGTTTCCTTTTGGAAGGACAAAATGTACGCCTTATGAATCAGGGCATACGGATGGTGGTCAGAATACGCACCGCCACCAGGCCTTGAAGCGACCCGATGGCCTGATACCTCCCGCAGTTTCTCCATGATAGGGACACGCCATGCACCTGCGCCATGCTGCAACCCCATTGTCGTCTCTGGCGAAATCTCATGGAAAGGTCGTGCAATTCTCCCCGCAATTTCGGCAAGAGCCCCATCGACAAAAGCCATCCAGCGTGTCAGAAGCCCGCTGTCTTCTTCGCATTTTTCAACAAGTTCCTCACGGGTATAAAGTTTTCCTTCGACCTCTGCAAAAAGGGCCAGGCAATGGGAGCAGTAACAGCCGTATGGCGTTGAAGCGGGACTATGATTGGATGGCCGCAGATCATCGTCAATCCAAACGGAACCAGGATGCCATTCGGCGTAAATCCGTGACATTTCCTCCAGATAGTCCAGATAGGCTGGTTGCGTCGGGCAGTTGATGAATCTGCACTGCTCGCCTTGGCGACCGACATAACTGCCCCAGGTCTTGCCTGCCACGCCAGCGACTTCTGTTGAATTATCGCTGTGTCCAAGCGTCGCCTGTATCTGAAGGCTTGGTATGATTCCTGCCTGACGGAGTTCTTCCGCATGGGATGCCATCAGACTTGAAAGGCGACGATGCTCCTCCAAAGTGATAACACCGACACCAGTGGAAAACCAAACCTCATCACATGCTTCGCGGTTTTCGACAAGTTGCCGGAAAGTCCTACGCCAAATCTCTGGTTCTTCATGGCCAATTCGCAAGCGGATGATCATGATTGGCCGTTTGGGTTCGGGAGTCAACTGCGTTTTATGGCATTGCATGGTGTCTGTCCTTCTCGTTGGAATATTCTGTCATGTCTCTTTTATAATTGCCAACCGCCTGCGATAGGAATTTCCGCACCTGTAATATACGAGGCCGCATCCGAGGCAAGGAAGGCGATCAAATCCGCGCATTCTTCCGATGTTCCGAAACGGTGCATGGGAATCTGCGCCTTTAGGCTATCCGCAAACTCCACATTGCTCAATGCCGCGGCATTTCTGTCGGTCTCTATGACTCCAGGGAGAACGGTGTTGACCGTGATGCCGTATGGTGCGTTTTCCATGGCCGCAGTCTTCGCGATGTTCATCAGCGCCGCCTTTGTCGAACCATAGATTGCCAGACGGGAAGCGGGTTTGATGCCATTGATGCTTCCAACGAAAATGACGCGTCCCCACGTTTTCTGGCGCATTTCTGGCAGCAGTTCATGCAGGAGGATGCAGGAACTCTCCACATTGGTTCGGAACATCCGTAGAAATTCCGCAGCATCGAAATTACCTAATCCCGTATAACTCTGAACAGATGCGTTCAGTACGAGGATGTCGGGGACAAGGCCACGGCGTTTCAGCGTATCGGCGAGCGATTCAACCTCTTCCATTTTGCCGAAGTCAGCAGTCAGGCACTCTGTGCCTCCAGCGGCTTCTGCAACGGCAGAAGATAGTTTTTCACTTGTCTTTGAACCATGGAAAATGACCATTGCCCCACGCGAGGAAAGTTTTAGTGCGGTTGCACGACCAATGCCTCGGCTGGAGCCTGAGACGAATGCGATTTTTCCATTTAGACCGTCCATTAAAAGTACCCGCCTTTTTCAATGATTTCTGAGATGGTGTCACCTTGGCGCACCCAACTGAAGATATCGATTTCATTGCGCTCAATACCCTCGGCGCGCAACAGCACGTCGTAGGCGATTTCGCGTGGAATGCAGAGCACGCCGTCGATGTCGCCGAAGATAATGTCGCCTGGGCGCACGGTCACCTTGCCGATTTTGACAGGCACTTGGTAATGTGTAATCATGCAACGTCCCAACGAACCGTTGCTTGTGCGGTAGCGGTAGAAAATCGGGAAATTCTGTTCGAGAATCTGCTTCGTATCGCGGATGCCTCCAGCAATGACGGCACCGCGGATGCCTTTGGTCTTTGCGGTCGCTGTCATGACGCCGCCCCAAAGTGATGCCTCCACGTCGTTGGACGTGTCCCATACGACAACGCCTTCGGGCTTGAAGTCATCAAGCATCTGCGCACGGAAGGTCATTTCGCCCTCAATCATCACATTCGGAGCGCTCTTAACTGTGAACGCCTCGCCACAGACGGTCATTTCGTCACGCAGCGGCATGATATCGCTCGGAAGGTTCTGGTTAAGCAACGTCAGTTCGCGCATGACATCGTTGATGCATCCCGTGTAGAGTCTCTCGTAGCGTTCGCAGAGTTCCTTGATCGGGATTGGTATCTCGCAATTCGGGATACGTTGACGAGTTGCGATGAGTTTGTCGAGTTTCATCAGCCCAGCCTCTTTGGCCTGACCGCGCATGTCTTTGAGTGATGGCATTGTGTTGGCTCCTTTAATTAAAGAGTGTAATTGTAAACTTGTTGTTCAGTTCCTTTCCGAGGTGGATGGTCTTCGTGCAACGCTTTCCAGCGGCGATTATCTCCAGTTCGTACATGCCGTAGAATCCCTTGAATGACAGCGAATCGGAGGCGGTGTGCAGGTTCAGGTTCGTCCGCCATTCCTTTTCGAAGAGATTGCGGATGACATTGTAGGCTGGCTTTGGCGTAAAGTCGTAGCGGATAAGACCGCCGTAGAAGTAGTTTTCGCCTGCAGTCATGTCGCCAGGGACCGCGTTGTGCGCGTAGCCATCGACGAGGTTCCAGTAGATGATGCCGTCAGTCGCAGTGTGACTGAACCAGAGGCTGTAGATGTTCTTGATGATCTCCGCCTGGATGTCTTCGTCTTCGGCGTTACCCGAATAGCAGGGAATCGTCAATTCCGTAATATGAATCGGCTTGCCGAGAGTCGCGTAGGTGTCGAGGACATTGCAGATTTGTTCTGGATCGTAGCAGTCCTTCGTGCTTTCGAGTTCGATTTCCCTGCGGTAGAACATGTGGTACTGCATGCCGATGGCGTCAATACGTGCGCCTTTCAGCAAAGCACGCTCTATCTGCATGTAGTAGGGGCTTTGGAACGTGTGGAACCAATCCGTCTTCCAGATTCTGCTGTGTGCTTCGTTGATAACCAGTCGATTACCAGGGAAGTAGTTTTCCGCAAGTTTGAAACTCCATTCGATCAAGTCAGGCTGGCTGTACAGGCTGACATCCTTCCGATGAAAGAATGTCTCGTTGGTCACTTCCCACATCGGGATTCGCCTCGCGTAGCGTTCGGCGAGTTCGCGAAAACGCTTTTCGAGGCATTTCTTCTCCCATGCGACCGTGCCTTTCGCCCAGTCGGGCATCATGGTTGGGTAATTGAGGCAATGCGCCTTCGGCTCAATGCCGTTCGCCTCGCAGAACTCTAGGCAGAGGTCCGGCGCGGGGCGACGGTAGATGCGCGGACTGTCCTTCGCGAAACGCGGCTTGCCCTGCTCTGGCTCCAGCGTGTTCCAATAGAACGGCAGCGTCGCGATATTGAAAGCGTCTGCATAGAAACGCTCGTACTTCGCGTTGCGCTCCTCGTCCTGCATCTCCCCAAGCATGAAAAGGTTTGCGCCATATTTGAAATCATGTGTTTTCTGCGTGATCTTCACTTCGACATCAGTGACAGGCTTTCCTGCGCCATCGACGAAACTCAAAAACGCAAAGCCCTTCTTGTTCGCCTCGATGCCCGTGGCGATACGGTCTTTCATGTAGTCGCGTTTCTCTTCAAACGGCCGTAATACTTCTTGGCGTGATTCCATGTTGACTATTCTCCTGTTTGTGGTTCAAACTGCGGGACGCTCTACTACCGTCTCCCGTCTAAATGTCTAAAGTCTCCGCTCTCGTCTCAAGTCTCGAGGCTCACGTCCCGTCAGGCTCATCGTGTGTCTACCGTCTTCCGTCTCACGGCGACGGCGGGACGCCGTCGCTACTACCGCACCGCGAACCTGCTGCGACGGCGAGACGCCGTCGCTACTATTTCCACTACGACCACTGCCTGTCGTTGGACCACTCCTTATCCCACTCTGTCGTCGGAGCCCAGGCCTCGGGAAAGTCTGGATGGAGTTTTTCGCGAATTAACTCCTCGTTGAGTGACTCAATGCCAAGGCCTGGCGCAGTCGGGACATCGATGAAGCCCCCGTCATACTTCAGCGAGGGATTGACCAGATCGCCCCACCATGGAACATCGACAGAATGAAGTTCCAAGGACATGAAATTGCGTGTTGCGGCGGCGACATGCACTGCCGCTAGACATGCGATGGGGCTTTCCGCCATGTGGAGGTTCATCTGGACGCCATACTCCTCCGCCATGTCGCCGATTTTCTTCGTCTCAAGTATACCGCCCGCCGTCAAAACGTCTGGATGGACGACGGCGAGCGCACCTGATTCAAGCAGCGGCCTGAAGGACTCCTTCAAGTACATGTCTTCTCCTGTTCCGAGCGGCACGGTCGTCGATTCGTGCAGGCGCACCCATTGGTTCGTCATCTGCCACGGCACAGCGTCTTCCATCCATGAAAGGTTGTATTTTTCGAGTCGTTTTGCCAGTTTGATGCAGTCCTCCAGCGGGATATGCCCCAGATGGTCGATGGCAATTGGAACCTCATATCCGACCTCAGCGCGGACGTCCGCCATATATTTTTCCAGATAATCAAGCCCCTTTTCCGTCAGATGGATGCCTGTGAACGGATGAGCGGTATTGAAGAGGTCGTAGGCCGCACCGCGCATGGCGGATGGGTTGATGGAGCCGTGCGGCGTCTTGAACACCTGCTTGTACTCCTTCATCGTATCAAGGAAGCCCAATGGCGCGCACAAAGTACCAGGAACATTCATTAGCAGTTCGATGCCCAAATCCATCTTGAGGAAAGTGAAGCCACGTGCCATGCGCTCCTTGAGAGCCTTCCCCATGTCGCGTCCGCCACCTTCCGAGTCCGTATCGCAATAACAGCGGATACGGTCGCGGAAACGTCCGCCGAGCAGTTGCCAGACTGGAA
>JAGCTA010000446.1 GCA_017963875.1 Victivallales bacterium
CATGACATTGTCAACCATTGCATCAACGACATCGCCGTCCAAGGTGCCGAGCCTGTTTATTTCATGGATTATATCGGCATCGGCAAACTGACTTCACCGCTATATGAAAATGTCCTGGAAGGCATTGCGGACGCCTGCCTCAAGCAAAATGTCACGCTCATCGGCGGTGAAACGGCGGAAATGCCAGGCATGTACGGCAAGGACTACGACCTCGTCGGATGCATCACGGGCATCGTCGAAAAGGACAGCATTATCACAGGCGAACATATCCGCCCTGGTCATGCCGCTATCGGAATCGCTTCGTCGGGTCTTCACACCAACGGCTTCTCTCTGGCACGCAAGGTATTGTTTGACAAGGCTGGCTACACGGTCGAAACAAAGCCCGCCGAACTTGGCGGAACTTCCGTCGGGGAAGCACTGCTTGCTCCGCATACATGCTATTGGCCCGCAATCCGCCAGGCGATGGAAACTAGCCTGCCGCTTGATGGCATCGCGCATATCACGGGCGGGGGCCTCTATGACAATGTGCCGAGAATCCTCCCTGACGACGTGTCCGTCATATTTGACGCATCCTCCATGCCAGTTCCGTCCATTTTCAGGCTGATTCGAGATAAAGGTGACATTGAACGCCATGAGATGTACCGCGTCTTCAACATGGGCATCGGCATGGTCTGGTTTGTCCCTCAATCCAAGGCCGACGAAGCCATCGCCATCTGCAAATCCTGCGGATTCTCAGCGGCGCGTGTCGGGGAAGTCGTCAAAGGCGACAAGACGGTCACGGTCGAAAACGCATAATGTCCTCCATCCAAAGGGAAGGCAACAGACACCATGGGTACAATCTTCCAGGAACTTCAGCGAATTTTGTCATTGCAGAAGGCGCGAGGCATTGATTCCGCGTGGATTTCGCCTGAGAACCTGAAGGCATTCTATCAGCCGACGTTCCTCTCAAGGCAACCAGCGGCACATGTCGCAGTACCTTCGGCATTGCCAAATGCTCAGCCGCCTGTCCAAAAGCCCTTGCAACCCAAAGCCGTCTCACAGGCAGCATATCAGACGCGTTTCCAAGGTCTTGACATGAATTCAACGACGCGTCAAGAGCCGACTCTTTCGCCAATGCCAGATGTATCGTCCGCTGACTGGGATGTCCTGAAAGAAACCGCCCTCGCCTGCCACGCCTGCCGTTTGTACGCGGGAAGAAGAAACATGGTCTTCGAGGATGGCTGTCGCCAAGCACGTGTCATGTTCATCGGCGAAGGGCCAGGAGAAGATGAAGACAAGCAGGGCGTACCTTTTGTCGGTCGCGCAGGACAACTGCTGACACGGATGATTCTTGCCATGGGGCTTGACAGAAACAGCCAAGACCCAGCCAAAGCCGCGTATATCGCCAATATTGTCAAATGCAGGCCGCCAGGGAACCGCAATCCAGCCCCAGATGAAGGCAGTGTCTGCATCGCCTATCTCAAACGTCAAATCCAACTTGTCAATCCTGAAGTCATCGTGCTTCTCGGCAATGTCCCCCTTTCGTTTCTCCTTGGGAAAAGCGGCATCACACGCCTGCGGGGCCAGTGGCTGAACTATGGAGCAATTCCAGTCATGCCCACTTTCCACCCCGCCTATATCCTGCGCTTTGAGAGCAACAGGGTTAAGTTCATCGAGGAAAAGCGTAAAGTCTGGGTCGATTTGCAACAAGTCATGGCGAAACTCGGCCTTCCCCTACCCAAATAGCCACTGTGGCTTTCACATCCTGCAACAATCATTCAACATCCTAAATCAAAACAAAGGTTTAAAAAAATGTTTTCAGGACTAGCAAAGACCCTCGCGATATCCGCAATCGTCATCAATGTGCATCTCTTCGCCGTAGAAACACCCCCCCCTGATGCAGCAACCCAACCTGTCGTGCCACCACCAAATACTGAGGCATCCTCCAGCACCGCCATGCTCCCTCAGAAACTCACCCTTACCGAGGCAAAGCAACTCGCCTTGCGCGGCAATCCTGACCTCCTCGTCACAGAGGCACGCATCCAGGCGGCGGCGGCGAGAATCAAGGAAGCAGACGCCGCCTACATGCCCTCACTGGATTTCGTGTTTGACGGCAAACGTCAAATCAATACCGCCGCACCTGAAAAAGGCATTGCGCATAAGGACGCCTACGGCGCATTCAACACGCAATTGCAAGGTTCCTATACATTATATGACGGTCTCTCCAGAAGACATGCGCTCATCATCAGCGAATTCGAAAAGCAGATTGCGGACCTCAACCATGAAAATGCCCAGCGCAAACTGCTGCTGGCAGTCGCCACCGCATATTTCCAGGCCATGCTTGAAAGGCAGAATGTCATCATCAACATCGACGACTTCGACTACAATAAACGTCTTCAGGACAATGCTGAAAAGAAACTGCGCCACGGCACTGGCACTCGAAGCGATGTACTGAACTTTGAAATCCAGGCAAAGAATGCCGAGGGTGAACGCCTTCTGTCTGAACTGAATTTCCGCATCAGCATCCTCGCTCTGGCTGAACTGCTCGGCATCACTCCTGCCCAGATTCCCGACAACCTTGAACTGGATGCCATAAGAGACTATCAAAAAGCATCACAACTTCCTGATTACAAATCACTTTGCGACTACGCCTTCAACCACCGCCCCGACCTTGAGGCCGCAGATCTCGCCATAAAAGTTCAGTCAGAAAGGACAGAAGCCGCACGCAGCAATTACCAGCCAACCATCTCTCTCTATGGAACGTATGGTTTCAACCGCTACCATGATCTGGAATACCGCAATGAAAATACTGGCGCGACAATCGGTCTACAACTATCATGGAATGTCTTCAATGGCGGCAGCACGCAAGCAAAGGTCATGGAGGCAGTGGCGGGAAGACTTGAGAATGAGGCCGCGAAAAAGACGCTCTCGCAAAGCATCTTGCACGAAATCGCCAGACAACTCCGTACCATCGACCAGGCAAAGCAACTCGCAGACCTGAAAAACGAGACCCAGACGCTTGCCATGCAGGCGCGGGACCTTGTCCAAAAAGAATATGACATTGGAAAAGTCACTGTGACCCGCCTCAATGAGGCGCAAAACGATCTCACGAACGCCCAAGGGGCCTACGCCAAGGCTGTCATCAACTATTGGCTCTATAGACAGAATCTTGAAGCGACGACAGGATATATACTTGAAATCAAGTAATCCAGGAAGCGGCGTATCGCTCCCAAAACTTCCCTTTACTATTGCATTTCTCTGAAATGCGAGTATGTTTATTTGAATAAATGTTATTATCCACTTTCAACTAAACACAATATCATCCCAAGGACAACGTATGAAAATGATGAAAGTCGCCATCGTCGGCTGCGCACATGGCCATTTCGGGCAGTATTGCCGTCAATGGAACGCCCACCCCGAATGGGGCGTCACCCCCGTCAAATGCTGGGACCACGATGCCGCAAGGCTTCAACGCATCGCCAATGACTTCAAACTTGAAGCCGTTTCGGACCTCGACCAACTGCTTGCCGACAATGACATCGACGCATTTGTCATCGCCTCCGAGACTTCGATGCACGCCGACTTGGTAGAGAAAGTCGCTCCGCTCAAGAAGCCCGTTGCGTTGCAGAAGCCCATGGCGTTAACCATGGCCGAGGCTGACCGCATTGTCAACGCAGTGAACGCGGCAGGCTGCCCCTTTACCATGCTCTGGCAAATGCGCGTTGACCCGCAAAACCTCCGCATGAAGGAATTGATAGAATCTGGTGTGATTGGCAAAATCTACCAGTTCAGGCGCTACCACAACCTCGGAATGGCGTTGGACAAACGAAATGCGACACTATGGCATTTCGTCCCTGAACTCAACCGCTCCATTTGGGCCGATGATTCCGCGCACCCGATTGACCTCATCCACTGGCTCTTCGGAATGCCTCAGAGCATCACGGCGGAAACTGCAACGCTCTGCCATCCAGAAATGACCGATGAC
>JAGCTA010000447.1 GCA_017963875.1 Victivallales bacterium
AATCCAGTTGATGCAAGGCCCTGTTCTGTCGGGGCGGAACCACATCTTGTATTGGCTGCGGACCGCATAGCCAGCGACGGCGTCTTGCTTTTCATCGACCAGGTCGGTAATCAGCGTATCGGGGACAGGCGGTTCCACGCCGTACATTTCATGTGCGAAAATATCGAGGATTTCCCTGCGTCTTCTTGGCCATTCTTCTGTTGAACGCAATGGGGTACCGTCTGCGAATTTTACGGGGTCTTCCAATGTGAATGGCGCGATGGCATTTTCATCATAATTTGCCTCATCCCAGTTCGGGCGAATGGGCGGAACGTCTTCTATTTTCATCCGTGGTTGTGAATCCATTACAATGTCTCCTTGGCTGATGCTATCATTTGATGACAAGAATTACACCTAGAATCTTCCGTGTTTGGCTGGCAAACTTGAGATGTTGTCTTGTCATTCCGATGACTTCAATAATTATAAGTGCTCAACAGGCATAAAGCAATGAAAGAGATGTTTTTTTTATAGGCCATTGGAAGTTTGAGAGGGATTGTTGATGGAATAACGCTTCATGGCAATATGCTACTAGACAATAGTTTTTAACAACTTATATTATATACTGACTAAAGATGTCATAATCCCAGTTTTGGAGAAAAACATGGAATTAAAACAGACTTAGGCGAGTATGAAACGTTACTTTGGTTTTATATATGAATTATAGCCAACGGAGGTGAGAGCAGCATGGCGTCCATAGCCCAGATAATCAAATACGAAGGCGACAACAACACTTTCATTTGGAAACATCCCATTGAGGATTTCAATTCGGGGACGCAATTGATTGTCCACGAATCGCAGGAAGCGGTGTTTTTCATGAATGGCTAGGCACTTGACAGTTTTGGTCCAGGCCGCCATACGCTTATCACGCAGAACATGCCGCTTGTCAGTGGGTTCTTCAACCGTGTGACAGGGGACGAAACGCCATTTCATTGCGAGGTCTATTTCATCAACAAGACGGAACAGATGGCCATCAAGTGGGGGACGGATACGAAAGTGGAATACGTGGAGCCGACGTATGGTTTTCCGATTCAACTGGGTGCCTGCGGTGAAATGAATGTCCGCCTTGACGATGGTCGGAAACTGCTCGTCAAGGTGGTTGGAACGGAGAAGGTGTTTTCACAGACGCAGATTGTCCAGAAGTTCCGTTCTTTCCTGTTGATTCATTTCAAGCCATACATCGTTTCCCTTATCAAGGAAAACAAGATTAGTGTCTTTGAAATCGACGAATATCTCCAGTCGATGTCAGATGCTATGCACGAGATGCTCCGCCCCGATTTCAGCGACTACGGCCTGTCTCTGGAACGCTTTTTCATCACTTCCATCATCAAGCCAGAAGATGACAAGAACTATCGTCGGTTCAAGGAAATACATTTCAGGCAGTATGCGGATGTCGCCGAGGCGAAACTGCGTCAGCAGGTTGGCGTCATCGACCAGCAGACGGCGGCGCAGAGGATGGTCATTGAGGCGCAGGGCATTGCCCAGAAGCGTTCTCTTGAAGGATACACCTATCAGGATGAGCGCGGCTTTGATGTCGCCGAGCGTGTCGCGGGCAACCAGGCGGTCGGCCAGTTCACCAATATGGGCATCGGCATGGGGATGATTTCGGGAATCGGGGGCACAGTCGGCAATACGGTCGGCGGAACCCTTCAGCAGACGCTTGGCAGGCAGCAGACCGCGCAATCGCAGGCACCTGTTCAACCGCAGCCGAATGCAGGGGGGACATGCTCGAAATGCGGCGCGGCTTTGCCTGACGGCGCGAAGTTTTGCCTGAATTGCGGAGAGAAAGTGGAGGTACCAGCCGCCAATGTGGTCGTCTGTCCGCAATGTGGGGCGAGAGTCGCTGCTGGAAAGTTCTGTCTGGAATGCGGTGCGCCATTGACACCGTCAGTCTGCCCGAAGTGCGGCAAGGAAGTGCCACCAGGCGCGAAATTCTGTCTGGAATGTGGTGAAAAACTTTCGTGATGGAGGGTGAGAAAGATGACAAATTATCAGAAGCGAATCATCGCGGCATGTGTGGTCGGTATTGTACTTGCGACGGCTTTTTTCTTTCTCGTTAAAACAGATATTCTCGTCATTTGCGCATATGCCGTTGCACTTTTGGACATGGTGCTTGCAACTGCGTCGCTATGGCAACTGTCCAAGACAAGCAAAAGCGGATATGTCACAGATATGGCTTTCGTGCTTGCACTGAAATGCTCCTTGGCGTTGTCCCTTATATTGGCAGTGGTATTTGTCTGCCTGGATATCAGTGGTTTGTGGGTGATGCCTTGGATATGGTACTTGGCAATTCAGATGGTGATTTTGGCTTTTACGGCATGGCGGATGCTGGCTATCGGTGCGGGGGCGGAGGCAATTAAAAACGTTGGAAAGGAAGTGGCGGCGAATGTGACATCATGGAAGATGCTTCAGGCGGATGCTGACGCCTTGAAGCGCGAGGCCCCAGAGGCATTAGTAAAGGATATCTCTGCCGTCTGTGACGCCATACGCTATGCGGACCCGATGTCAAAGCCTGAGGTCGCATCCATCGACGATACGATCAAAAAGATCATTGGCGACTTGAAAGGGATGGTCCATGAAGAAAAGGCCGATGAGGCAAAGGTATTGTGCATTAATATTCAGAATTCAATCAGGGATAGGGCGGAACGCTTGAAGAGTCTGAAATAGACAGTGGTGTAATGTTTGTGATTCATAAAGTCAGAAGATAATCGGTGACGAAATATGGCGAATG
>JAGCTA010000448.1 GCA_017963875.1 Victivallales bacterium
CACCGCTTTGGTATTCTTGTCAACGTGGACGAAATAGTTCCCCCAGTGACGGTCGCCCTGCCCTGTGATGAGGTCGAGCGACATCAACTTGTTGAGTTTCTTGGCTATCGCGCCTTGTATCTTCGTCCGCACCGTGCCGTTCACGATCTTGCGCATGTCCGCTGGCGCGATGCCATCGTCGCCTTGTACTTGCTTCTCCCTGAAAGCATGGGCGGAGTATCCCTTGGCCTTCTCCATGAAAACGCCGAACTGCCCGTCGTGGCTGCCGACCGAATACTTGACGACAACGTCCTCGCAGCCGAACGCCTTTGCGGTGTCCTGTGTGGCGAGATTCAGGTTCGCCGTCTTCTGCTTGCCCTCGTAGGCACCGTTCTCGCCAAGCATGATTTCGCCCAGGCCGATGCGACTGTCGAGTTCGGGCTTGAACACGAGTTCCCCACCTGACTTCGTCGTTAGCAGGTAGGTCTTTCCCCCAGCCCCAGCCCCCAGCGGCCTCGTGCTGACGATGTTCGACTCCTCCGTGACGGGATCGACATCCTCTGGCTTGAACCCGAGCGCCTTCGCCTCGACAACGTTCGAAAGCCCCTTCTCGCCGAGCATGATCCTGCGCACGTCGCTCGTCGCGATTCCGAACTCCGCGTCGTCGTTCATCAATTTCGCGGTCGATGCCATCATCTCCTTGAACTGCGCCTTGACGATATGGAGCCCGCCCAGCGTCTTCGCGATATCCTTCGCGACGAAGGGATCCACGCCAAGTTGCGGCAGTCTGTTTTCGAGGTTGTCGAACAGGTCCTGCTTGAATTTGGCGATGCACGCGTCGATCGTGGCATCGAACTCTTTCATCGACTTCTGGCCCGTTGCGAAGTTGCGAAGCGTCCTGACAAGTTCGTTTCTCCGCATCATCAGTTCGGTCAGGACGGAATCGGAGCCATTGCTACTCAACACAGCATTCCCTCTGGCATCCACGGGGGAAAGGCTCGTTTCGACCTCCAGCAGGAACGCCTCGCGCGCCTTGTACACGGCGGTGCTTTTTGCGCGGGCGATCAATTTCGCGGCATCGTCGAGAACCTTCTCCATCCCCGCGAGGAGGGACTTGTCAACTTCGGTGCGCGTGACGTACGTGTTGCCGTCCTTGCCTGCGTGCGTGACCTCGATTCCGTTCGCGCGCACGTTCGCGATGGCGTTCCTCATCGTCGCCATGTCGCGCAGCAGGGCGCGCAATTCATCCTTGCCCAGCACCTTGCCCCCGTCCGTCGCGAAGGCATCCAACTTCTCGGCGAGCGGACGCAACTGCGCGCCCATCGTCTCGTTCAACTTCTCGAACGCCTCCGCAGTCCCGTGCATCAAGATCGCCTCGCGCGGCATCAGTTCCTTGAACGTCGCATTGAGCAGCGCCTTCGTCTGCGGATCGTCGGCCGCCCCTTTCACCACGTCCTTCTGGGCAAGGTCGTACATCCGAAATACCACCGAATCGATTTCCGACGCGCGCCTGTCGCACTGGAACTGCAGTTCCGTGAACTTCTCCTGCATCGCGGCATCCACCTGCGCATTTCCCGCAAGGCGGTCGTTGAACTTGCCCAGTTCCGCCGAAAGCGTCTGCTGCGCCTCAATTGCCGCCTTCACCGCCTTGGCGGCGGAGTTCAGGCCGAAAAAGCCCTTGCTCCAGACCGTTTCCCCCGTCTTCTTGTCCTGCATCAGCGCCTTGGCGAGATCCCTGCCAGAGAACTTGTCGAGTGCCTTGAGTTTTGCCGACGCGTCCTCGGCGAGGCTTTCAAGTTTTGATGCTTCCTTTTTGCTCAGCACGCCCAAATCGACAAGCGACTTGCCGACCGTCTTGACATTATCCGTGGCATCCGAGGACACCGACTTGCCCGCGGCGTTCAAGAGTAGGACATCCAGTTCCTGGACGACGCTCTTGGCGTTGGCCCTTTCCAGTGGCACGTCCCCAGGGACGGCGTCGCCTTCTGGTAGGATCGGGTTCGCGTTGCCAGTATTCTGCACATTCGTCTCGATCGTGGGCCGAAAGTCCACGTTCACTTTGTTGAGACCGCTTAATGAATTTATACCGCTCATAGTATTCTTTTCTTTCTGTCTTGACTATATTTGGTTTTCTACCTTGATTACACATCTGCCTTGAATACACTTGGGAAGCAGAAAAGTTACACCTTCGGCTCCTTTTTATACGCATGACTGCCTATAGAAATCATTGTAAAGCACCTCTGCTTCCTCCAGCCATCCCCTAATCTACTCCGATTTCAGCGGTTTGCAATCGCACGAAGAGGCAGTCCATGATTTGTTCCAAAATGTCCATTCAAAAAAAATAAAATCAAAGTATATTATCGAAAGCAAAGATTACAGTATATAATGAGAGGACTGTTATGATGATGCCGATTTATCCATTCGCTCCAAACCGGGTGCTGAGGCTTTACCTTGGCGGATATGGAATTGATCAACTTTGCGGGAAAACTCCGGCTGAAGATACCCGTTTTCCCGAAAATTGGATCGCTTCGGTAATCGAAGGCAACGGACGCGCCTATCATTCGCCTGGTCATGGAATCAGCAAAATTCTAATCGACGGTTCTCATGTGGATTTCCCCCAATTCCTCAAAGAACATGCCGAAATGATGCTGGGATCTGCCCATACGGCAAAATTCGGCCCCATTCCAGGAGTTCTGGTCAAGTTCTTGGATTCCGCCGAACAGTTGCCGCTGCAGATGCATCCCACTCGCACTGATGCAAAAAAATATCTCCATTCCGATTTCGGAAAAACCGAAGCGTGGATCGTGTTGTCCACACGAAAGATCAACGGACAGGAACCCTATCTGCTGGTCGGATTCAATGATAAACTGGACCGTGCACAATTCATCAGGGAGTGCCTGGACGGGAAATTCGACAAAGGCG
The DNA here is from genome assembly GCA_017963875.1 of Victivallales bacterium. Next base: position 2,902 of record JAGCTA010000448.1, read on the forward strand.
AAACGATGCTCAACAAATTATATGTCTCGCCTGGTGATGTCATTGTCATTCGCGGCGGTTTGCCCCATGCGATCGGACCAGGAGTCACGATGGTCGAAATCATGGAACCCAGCGACTGGGTGATCGTCCCGGAAATCAACTGCTGCGGCGTTCAACTCAGCGAAAAACAGCGTTTCATGGGCATTGATCCGGAAACTGCTGTCAATATGACTGATTTTACACCGCATACCATTGCGGAGATTCGTGAAAAATTTTCCACAGTTCGAAAACTGCTGGAAAAACAGGGAACCAGCATACTGACCAGTCTGATCTCTCCTGAAGAATGCGAATATTTTTCAGCCTATGAACTGAAGGTGGACGGTCAATTCAGACTTACCAAACGGGATTCATTCGCTATCGGTGCGGTGGTGGAAGGCTCCCTCGACTTCGGAGGGATCACGATCAGGCAAGGCGGCAGTTTCTTCCTGCCTTATGCGACAAAAGAAGTCATGATTTCAGGTAATGGACGGGTCATCCTGATTGACCCGCCCCACGTCAAGTGAACGAACCGATTTCCTGCCAGTTTTGTTTGGGTGAAAACCGATAGAATAAAATAATGATTAATTATATTCAACTGGAGTATAGAACATGATTTTTGAATCTGGAACCTTGTGCCTGGGGTTCAACTACTGGGAGTCGAAACACGCCACCGACATGTGGCATTGCTGGGATCCAGAAACCATAGACAAGGATTTTGCCTTGATGGCGGCATACGGAACCCGATGGGTTCGCTGTTTTCCTTTTTGGCCAGATTTCCAGCCGATCAGATTTATGCGGTCCCCATGGAAGGGAATTATGGAAGTCCGTTTTGCTGACGGCCGGAAACTTCCAGATACTGAGGCGGGCCGCGCTGGATTGGACGAAGTGATGCTCCAGCGTTTCGAGTGTTTCTGCAAAATTGCCGAAAAATACAAGATCAGGCTGATCGTCTGCCTGCTGACTGGCCAAATGACTTTCGGGCTGTTTGTGCCGCCCGCTTTGGAGGACATGGATCTTTATACAGACCCACGAGCCCTGAAATGGGAGGGGCTTTTTGTTCAGACTTTTGTCAATCGGATGAAGAGTCAGCCGGCAATCGGCGCATGGGAATCCGGCAATGAATCGGCATGTATGGGAAAGGTCATGTATTCCGAAACTCCAGCGTTCTGGATGAATTATATCAACACTTTCATCCGACAGGCCGATCCTGACCGTCCTGTCATCGGCATCAATGATCCAGAATTGACCAAAGAAAATGTCTGCTGGCACATAGGAGACATGGCAGACGTCTCCGATGCGCTCACGGTCCATCCCTATCCAATGTTCGACAGAGCGCATCTAGATGAATACAACGAGATCCGCAATGTCCTGGATGCTGCGGTTCGCAATCAGATCATCGAAGACATCGGCGGCAAAGAATCCTTTATCGAGGAGACTGGAGTCCGACGGGCGACGGCAGTCGATGCGGAAAAACAGGCCGCCGCGATGCGCAACATTCTGTGGAACGCGTGGGCGGGAAATTCCCGCGCCTTCCTGTGGTGGTGCACCTTTGACCAGAGCCATCTGGATATCGCGCCTTACGACTGGCCGCAGCCCACGCTTGAACTTGGCCTGTTCCGTGCTGATCGGACGCCTTATCCAGCAGCGAAAGTCATGCGAGATTTCAATGCGTTCCTGAAAAATCTGCCATTCAGTAATCTTCCAGTTCAAACCAGCGATGCGGTTTGTATCTCCACCGATCCGGAAATCGCGAAAACCGCTGGGATTCTGGCTTTGATGAATGGTGCAAAATTAAAGTTCCAACCTCCGTATAGGAAACTGGAAGATGCTCCGCTTTATATGCTTCCCTCAATCAAGGGGCGCGGCGAACTGTCCACGGGTGCATGGCTTGAACTCAAAAAGAAAGTTTATGACGGAGCCGCCCTTTATATCTCGCTTCAGGATTGTTTCCTTTCCGATTTGGAGGAGGTCTGTGGCGCGGTGATCACAGGATGTTGTGAGGAAAGCGATGACGCACGCTGCAGATTCCCCGATTTTGAATTGAAACTGCCGCGCCCGATTCGACGCAAAATGAAAATCTGCGGTGCCGAAGTCCTGGCCTCGGACCAGAACGGCGATTCTGTGTTTTTCCGTCACCAGTACGGGAAAGGAACCGTTTACACGTTTGCGCTGGAGATGGAGGAGATCATCAGCAGCAGGGCCGGGATGTACCGTTCGAACGGCTGGAAACTCTATCAGATGCTGTTTGCCGGCAAAAAACGGCTTTTGCATACCACAATTCCGCATTTGCTGGCGACTGACCATTATTTCGATGAAAAACATGCGCTCACAGTATTGCGCAATTGTTCAGCCCAAGCGGCGGAAACTGTCTGCAAACAAAATTCCTCGTGGGAAATCAAATCGATCCATTCCGATTGTCCCGAAGTCCGATTGGAAGGTAAAAAACTGTATCTTCCTGGTAATTGCGGCGCAGTGATTGAGTTGATCAAAAAATCATAAGACACACAAATTGAACGCGCCCTGTCACTATTTGGACGGCAACACCATCTCCTTCCAGCCGTCGATACGTCCCTTCGCGGAGTTGAAGTTGACACCGATCATCCGAATCGGCAGTCCGCAGGACTGGAATTTCTCGTAGTAATGTTTGTCCACAATCTGGCTGACCGCCTTCTTCGCGCTCTTGTTCAATTTGAACTCGAAGATGTAGACAGCCTTCGCCGTGCGGATGTATGCGTCGATGCGGCCCTCGTTGGTGCAGGATTCGGCCTCGATGGTTGCGCCGAGGAACTTGAACACCAGGAAGAAAATGCTCTGGTAGTATTTCTCATCTGGGATATGGAGTTTGTAGTCGATATTTGAAAGGAACGATTGGAATATGGTCAGAAAGCCGTCCAGATCGTCGTTGTTTATGGCCTGTCCAAACGCCCTCATCTGCGCAAGAAGTTCGTCCTCGGCACCCGAACCTGC
>JAGCTA010000449.1 GCA_017963875.1 Victivallales bacterium
AAATGCCGCAAACGAATCGGATATCTGCTCTTGGATTCGTCCTATTCAAAGGACGGGGCATTGCTTTTGCCCAAAAGTCTGCCCACAGATATTCATCACTGCCCATATTGTCACGCCGACTGGGACAAATCAGGATCATGAAGCAAAGTATTTGACAAATGAGTGTTAATACGAATATGATTCCATTGGGATATTACATCGTCCGGAAAGCGGGAGCGAAGCCCAGACCATCTTGGACTACGCCTGATTATTTGACTGTGGCGGGCTGTCTATGCGAAGGCGTCCTTCCTGGACTTGAATCTGCTCCGTTCGACGGGGAGGAGATACAACGGACTTGGAACCTGTCTCAGCGCGAGGCCAGGCGTCTCTATGATTTTGGACAGGAGCACTGCGGGCAAATCAACTATGAGCTGTTCCACATCTTTCTTGATTATGATACTCCTGCACGCATTTGCCGTGAGTTCTTCAAGGAAAGGAACGATGTGCTAATCATCGGTCTGTGCTCCAATGATGCGCATTTTCTGGATGCACCAGGTGTCAGCAAGGTTGTGCATCTTCCTGAAAACGCCGTGCTTCTGGGCTGGGACTTGTACGAATTCGGCGACTATGTTGAGGAAGGAGCACCATTGCCGCCATTGGATTACCACCGCCACGGAACATTGGGAGTATTGGGACTTGGTTGCACCTTCTGCTGCTGTGACACGGACGGTGCTCTTTCCAAGCGCCTTGGCATTCAACTTAACCCGCATGGAATGTACCCAGATGAACAAAGTGCGACGAAGGCTGCAGAGATTGTCAATGAAGAGAGGCTGGGAGAGCCTTGCCATTACCTTCCGTTCGCCTTGTTCAGATGCTGAATGGGTGGTGCAATCGGAGATGATTTCAATTCTCAAATACAAGATATGAGACGCAAACAGCCGACCTTTTACAAATCTGCTTTTCGGGCAAAAAAGAGCCATCTGACCTCACGTCTAACGACCTGTTCAGCGAAAAAACTACCAGACCTCCTCAATTCCGTGCCACGCGGTTGAAATGCGCGTCAAGCCTACTTCAGGCTGTATGATTTGGAAATATGGGCATCTGCGCCAAACAAGGTCTTCAATTCATCCACCTTAAACGGTGGTTCAAACACCGCTTTGTTCACTGTGTTTTCAAACGCCACACATCCTGTCTTCTGGTTGGTTGCGCAAATACAGTAAAACCACTTTATGTTCTTATCCTTGTCGAAATGAAACTGAATAAGGACTAGCCTTTCCTCTTTCACACCATCTTCGATGAACTGGAAGGCCACTTGGTAAAAAGGATTGTCTTTATCAAAGTCATTTTTCTCAACCCGTTTTATACATGGCCTGCCTGGAGTTATCCCCTCGACATCCTCATATTTCACGGTTGCCAGGTTTAAACTTTCTCCTCCTAGCAAAAGATTAACATAAGACAATTCTGGGTTCTGCTCGGCTTTTCCCTCATAATTTATCCACCAATATGTAAAAACACAGTTTTCGGAAAGTGTTTCTACTGAAGTACACCCCTGGCTACTTGAAAGACGACACTCTGCATAGATGCCAGATTTTCTATAGGTTAAATAATTTGGAATGCAGGAACTCAAAAACAATGCCAGAATGCATAATACCATCACTGAAATATACTTTGACATCATAACTCCTTTCACAGACAGTGTCATCTTTCCAACTGCCAGTTTATTTTTGAATGGCCAATTCATTGGTAGAATCCTCCGACATCTCCTCACCTTCAGAGCAAATGGCTAAAGTCTAACACAAATAAGATAATCCGTCAAACTCTTTTCTCAACGCAAAGAACAAGAGATTATCCCGTCCGACCTCATTATTCTGCATTAAAAACTCACCCTCCTCCTCAATTCCGTGCCACGCGGTTGAAATGCGCCGTTGGAGGTTATATTAGATGAGTGACAAAAACGACAACGCACATACCTGCCAACATAAGGTTAACACAACACCATGAAGCCCCACCTCCGCAAAATCTTCTTCTGGGACGCACCCGCGCAGGGCGCGTTCTTCGGGTTGACGCTGCTTTTGACCAGTGCCTGGGGAATTATCTGTATTATCTTCACTGTATTTACCTATTACCGCACCTTGTTTCACGAAATCTCAGCGACACTCCTGCGTGCGACCTTTCCCGTCATCCTATTGTACATCCTTGTGCTGTGCCTGCATTTCATGGTGGCTCGAAATCCGTTTCGCCTGCTCTGTCATCTATCTTCGTGCATACAGGTAATTCTATGCCTCCTTGCCTGGACTGGGGCGTTCCATGTGTTCTGGACAATTCTCGCATATTCCTATCATCCATTCAGACCTGGCGGACTCAAAGGACCCTACTCAAACGAATATCTGGAATGCCTGCCTTACGTGAAGCATTTTCTAACATGGTTCGGGATTGACGGGAGTGGTTGCTTCTGGTTTGCGCTGCTAGGCGTCGTCTTCCTCGTGTTCGCATATTGCCTGAGTGCAAAACTCATTGCCACTTCCGGGCAACTTCCCATGCGCAGGCTTTTCGGTCGAGGAGTCCTTGCGTTATGGGGCATGTTCCTGGCCAGCTATATTTTATTCACAGGGGCGGCGCTTCTGGAAAGAAGCCGTTTCCACCGGGAATTGCAAAAGTTGGAAGAACATTTTGGAAGGCCGCCCACGGCGAAGGCACTTTCTCAAGTCTTCTATGACGATTCGCGCTCCTGCAACCCCGATTTCTGGAAACAATTCGAGGAAAACCTGGATGCCTTCAATGGAGGAAAAGACGAATATGACTATGTTTACGAAAGGCAACCCTTCGGCATCATGCCCCCAGGCATATATGAAAAGCGCAAGCAGGTTTTCCAGGAAAGAAAAGGGCACGAGGCATTGGACGCGCAACTTTCGGAAACACTGCCGCTTCCATATCGGAAGTTCAGCGATGATGATTTGCTCAATGCAATGCCCCTCCCTGAATTGTCCTTGTTGAGAGAGGCGACGCGAATGGAAATGCAGCACCTGCGCTTCGCCTTGGATGACAGGAAGTTTGACGAGTCCAGCGCATGTCTTGCGCGGCTGGACAACATGATTCTGTATCTGCTTGACGATTTTGCACTCATCAGTCACCTGTGCGGATATGCCATCGGTCAAATGCGTTTCGAGGCATTTGAGAGAATGCTTGCCTCCGGTCTCGCGTCAAATGATTGGCTAGAAAGCCAGTCAAAAACGCTTTTGGAATTGGAAAAGCGATTCCTCCATTCGGAAAAAAGGCTCCTTTACGGAGAGGCGGCAATCACTCTCAGCGTGTTGCGCAACCCGGCCAAGATAGGATGGGAAGGAGAAAAACACATTCATTTCCCATCCCTACGCTTCTTTTTTCCGCAAGGCTGGTGGGGCGTGGAATACAACAGAAAATGCCTTGTCAGAATGTTTCAAGTGGAGCATTTTTCCCAAATGCCAGCCGGACCGACAGGGAGCGCACTCGTGAATGTGGTTGTCTCTGGATATTCTAAGGTGCCCCAAAAACGGCAGGCATTTCTGGCTTCCATACGTATTCTACGGTCTCTCATTGATGCGGAACTGCATTTTCGGAAGACGGGGAAATATCCGGACGCACTGGACACCCTTCTGCAAGATCCCTTCTCCGACAAACCATTGAAATATGCATTGGGTGACTGCAAATTCAACAGGCATGTCTATCACGTGTATAAAGAAATGCCAGAATACAAGGATTCTTGGGAATCTATGCCGCCATTTGATTTTTTCAGGGAAGAAACCAATATCAAAGCTGTTCAAATCTGGAGTGTGGGCCCAGACGGCATCGACGACGGTGGTCTCAACAAGAAAGCCGAATATGGCTCTGAACAGAAGAGCACGGACGACATCAGGTTCATCCTTCCGATACATCAATAGTTCTTTCCCCCTCGTCAATTCCGTGCCACGCGGTTGAAATGCGCAGTTGGACGGGGTAGATTAAGGCATAGGACGGAAAAGACAACACAACTGATTATTACCCAGCACCATGAAGCCCCTCCTCCGCAAAATCTTCTTCTGGGACGCGCCTGCGCAGGGCGCGTTTTTCGGACTGACGCTGCTACTGTTTCTTGGATGGGTATGCTTCACTTTGCTGTGCGCGGGACTGGCAATCCATAGCCGCCGCATTAGCATGTTCGATGCACCCCACTATCTTTATTCTTTCACCCTCCTTTTGCCGTCTTTGTACATTCTGTTCCTTGTGGCTAGGGTGGCCTTCCATTGGGCGCGGGAAACACCAGATTTCAAGAAAAGAATAGGATTGACTTTACTGGTGACACTGGCGATTGCGTTTTTCTTTTCACTGATTGAGTATTCATTGTTTCCAAGATTTATTTCCTCATTGGATTGGACAGAGGAGCGTTTTACCTTTTTTTACTGGAATGTGTTCTTCTTGTGCATCCCTGCCATTTGCTTTCTGTTTCGGTCAATTGTGCCGCCTACAAAACTGCTGGCTGGCATACTGGCCTGGATTGGCAGTTTTCTCGTATTCTCCACGCTACTGTTTCTGGCTGATCCCTTTGAGGAAAAGGTGCCGACAGGCCTGCATCCCATACACTGGTTCGGCAAGGACATTCCCTATGTCCTTCCATTTTGCTATTTGTTTCGTCTGAGCGGTGGCGGCTGCTTTTGGTTCACCCTCGTCGGATTCGTGTTGCTTGGCGCGGCCTATCTTCTCACGGGGCACATTTTGGCGCGGCTTTCTGGCATCCAACTCCGCAGACTGTTCACGCGTGGCATCCGCATTCAATGGTATATTGTTGCAGGAACATACGCCGTGACGTTCACGTTTTCAGTGATAAACACCTTTCAGTACCACAGGGCGGTGCAGGAATTGGAGGCGTTTTTCGGACGTGCAATGACAGGAACCGAAGTGGAAAAACTCTACTACGGTGGTGAAACGCCAGAGCCAGACTATTGGAAAAAACTGAAGGCGGCTAGTGACCGCTATGATGAAGAACATAAAAAGCACATCAGCTTTGATGATGATTCATGCTATCTGCATCCAGATGCCATTCTTCCACTAAAACTGTATGAGAGGCACAGAAATGCCTTCTTTGCCAGTCTGAAAGAGGCGTGTCTTGATGAACTTCTGGCTTCCCCACTTCCTCCATACCAGCGAGACTACAGTAATAATTACATAGCAGGCATAACGTCCCATGACCTTTATCTATGTGATTCACTGGCAATGGTTGAGGAAAGTCGCTGCCGATATGCCATTGATGACGGAGATTTCAACGCAGCCGCCAAATCCCTTGGAATCGTTGACACTCTGATGGACTATCTCTACAAAGACCCCTTTGAACTGGGCGAGGTCTACCTGAGGAAAACCGCCATGAGGCGAAATAACATGCTCGCCAGAATAATATCGTCGCATTTGGAAACGCCCAGAGAATGGCTGGAGGAGCAAGCTGTGCTGCTGCTGAGATG
>JAGCTA010000450.1 GCA_017963875.1 Victivallales bacterium
GTATTTGACAGGGTTGCTTCGCCTGAACTGCGCGTGGAAATAGGCGCAATCGTCAGGGACATCCGTCAGCGTGTAGTTGATTTGGTAATAGAGCCGAAGGTCTTTCTGCGGGTCGATGTTGGTGATGGTAATGCGGCAGTGCGTGCGGAAGGGCATTTCCCAGAAGCAGTTGAAGGCACTGCCAGGGTTGACGCAGACGGGCAGTGAGACTAGTGGCGCGTACTTACCCCAACCTGCGCCGAAGAAGTCGCCCGCGGGGCATTCGACGGAGGGCTGCTCCTGGTCGTCCCAATAGAAGCGGAGGATGGCGAAGCGCCACGGAATGTTGGCAGGCGTCATCCAAATCTGCTGAATGGCACCTGGTCCCTTGATGTCGGCCAACGTGAAGCATTCGCCTGAGGGAATGGACACGCAGGGGGAGATTTTCCAGCCCTGTCCTAACTCGCTGGCTGCCGAGGCGCCGCAGCCTTCGGTGGCCATGCCACCGCGTCCCTTCTCGCCGTGGAAGTTTTCCGCGCTGATGGAACGTGTCTGCGCGTTGGAGAGACGGGAGAGATTGCCGAGGTTCATGTTCAGTCCATTGAACGACATAATATATGCTCCTTGTTTTTATTTGTTTAGGCGGCCGATGACGTTTCGGTCGTCGCCAGTTGAAATGATTTTGACTTTGTGAAGTGAATTCTGCGGAAGCGAGTTTGCATCTTCGATGGTGACTTGCAGATAGTTGTCACTCCAGCCTGAAGGCGGGGATGTATTCTCTATGAGGACCTCTAGCGTCTTGCCGACATTCGCTTCGGCGAACAGCCGTGCTTTCTGTTCCGCTAGTTTGAGAAGGCAGGCGGAACGTCGTTCGGCGGTGCGCCCGTCAGGCCGTCCAGGCATTTCAGCGGCAGGCGTACCCTGACGCGGCGAATAGGTGAAGACGTGCATCAGGCCGAATGGCAGTGAGGTGATGTATGCGAGGCATTTGTCGAACGTCTCGTCGGTTTCGCCTGGGAAGCCGACGATGACATCCGTGCCGAAACAGATGTCAGGCACGGATTCATTAGCCTCAAAGACGAGGTCTCGGAACTGTCGCGTGTCATAGTGGCGGTTCATCTTTGAAAGAATGGAGTCTTCGCCGTATTGCAAAGGCAAGTGGAGAAAGCGGCAGATGCGATTCGTCTGCGTCATCAATTTCACGACCTTGTGGACGACGGGGCCTGGCTCGGCGGAGCCGAGACGGTAGCGAACTTCTGGATGAAGGTCAAGCAGCCGTTCCATGAGGTCGGCGAGATCCGCGCCAGAGTTGTTGTACGTCGTGATATTGACGCCTGACAGGACAATTTCCCTGTGGCCGCGTTCGATGAGTTGACGTGCCTCCCGCAGGACGTCATCCAGATTGCGCGAGCGTGCGGGGCCGCGCGAATACGGCACGATACAATAGGTACAGAAGAAATCGCACCCTTCCTGAACTTTGAGGTTCGCGCGCGTCTTTTCAGCAAAAAGTCCCGTGCCTTCGCAGGTGAAATCATCGGCTGGGACTCCTGGAGTAAATCGTTGCTGTGATACTGTTCGAACCAGCGGCACGGGCAGCAACTGCGACAGTGGCGCGGGACGCGGGTTAGGAACAATCATGTCCGCGTCAGGGAAAGACGACATGTCTGCGACAGTTGCGTCGCAGCCCATGAGCACGATGAAGGCGTCTGGCTGATGTTTACGGGCGTTGCGGAGCGCCTGACGCGTCTTCTGTGAGGCAGTGGCTGTGACGGAGCAACTGTTGATGACGACAAGGTCTGCAGGTTCTCCGAAAGGCACAATCTGAAAGCCATGTCGTGCGAGGTCATCGGCGACGGTTGCGGAATCTGCCTGATTCAGACGGCAGCCAAGTGTGTGGAATGAGGCGTTCATTTATTGGAATATCTGTTCAATGAGAGCATCGAGTTGCTTATCGATGCTCTGGAATTTCTGAGTATATTCCTCTATGACAGGCTTGAATGACTCTTCATTGTTTGTCTGGGGATTGGAGGCCAGTTCCTTGAGTTTTTCATTTCCAGCCGTTACCAGGTCTTTTCTCTGACTCATCAATTCCTGGTATTTGGGATATGCTTCAGGTGCCTTGGTCTTGAGTAGATAATCGATGACTGCAGCCTTCGGGTCGGGCACCTCGGAACGCTGCTTCTGGATTTCCATGGATGCCTTCATGTATTTTTCCTTGGCGAGTTCTTGCTCCTGTTCATAGATTTCCTCAGCGGCATGTTGCTTTTCATCCAGTTGCTTAAGTTTTTCGGTGTTTTCCTTAATGGTGGCAACTTGTTCGGCTGGCATCAACTTGTATGTGGCTTCAAGTTCAGAAGGCTCAAAGAGCAAAGCGCGTTTCACTTTTGAAATGAATTTTTCAGGCGTGATGTTTTGCTCGGCATGGAACTCATCGAACTTATTGCCGTCGCAATCCAGAAGGAGCATCGTCGGATAGCCATCGACATTGAAGTCTTCCTTGAGTTTGGCGTTCTGATTATGAACTGTCTCGGTGATTTTAGATTCATCTTTTGGGAAATCAATATAGGCGAGGTACAACTTCTGAAAAGCAAACTCCTTCCATATAGTTTTTGAAAAGACGTTGGTGTCCAGTAACTTACACCAGTAGCACCAGTCAGAGCCAGTGAAAAGCACAAAGACGCAGGCGTTGTCCGCCTTGGCGGCCGCCATGACCGCAGGATAATCGGATGACCAGACGCCTTTGCGCGCACCCTGCGTGTCAACGGCAGGGGCAGCGATGGCGGCGAGTGACACCAGCGACAAAACTAAAAGAGTTCTCTTCATGAAGTGAGTCTCCTTTTCAATACAATGATTTAGGAATTTGAGGTCACATACGAGATTTGAGACGGGCTATCAACTGGCTGGTAGAGGGGTCGTGGGCGAGCGGAGCATCCTTGGGGGCTTCGATGTCCTTGATGATTTTCTTTGCCAAGACCTTGCCAAGTTGAACGCCCCACTGATCAAATGAATAGACATTCCAGATGACGCCTTGGACGAAAATCTTGTGTTCGTAAAGTGCCATGAGAATGCCGAGCATGCGGGGAGTCAGTTCATCGGCGAGCAGCGTGTTTGTCGGATGGTTTCCGAGGAAAGTTTTCTGCATGGCGATTTCACGGGAAATTTTCGGCTCCTCGGCCTTGACTTCCTTGAAACTCTTTCCAAATGCGAGTGCTTCTGTCTGCGCGATGAAGTTTGCCATGAGGAACTTGTGGTGGTCGCCGATGGGTGTCTGGCTACGGCAGAATCCGATGAAGTCCGCAGGAATCATCTTCGTGCCCTGGTGGAGCAACTGGAAGAAACTGTGCTGGCTGTTCGTACCTGGTTCGCCCCAGATGACGGGGCCTGTCTGCCATGTGACGAAATTGCCGTCCTTGTCGACGGACTTGCCGTTGCTTTCCATGTCAACCTGTTGCAAGTGCGCGGCGAAGCGGTGCATCGCCTGGTCGTAGGGAAGAATCGCATAACTCTGCGCGCCGAAGAAGTTGTTGTACCACACGCCGAGCAGGCCGAGAATGACGGGAAGGTTCTTCTCAAGTGGCACGGTTCGGAAATGCTCGTCCATTGCATGGAAGCCCTCAAGCATCTCGATGAAGCGGTCTGCACCGATGGCGAGCATAATCGGCAAGCCAATAGCGGAGTCGAGAGAGTAACGTCCGCCGACCCAATCCCAGAACTCGAACATGTTTGCCGTGTCAATGCCGAATTTCGCGACTTCATCCTTTGCTGTCGAGACAGCAACGAAATGTCGTGCTATCGCGTCCTTGCTTGCGAATGCGTTGAGGATCCAATTGCGAGCGCTCTTGGCGTTTGTCATTGTTTCAAGCGTCGTGAACGTCTTTGACGCGATAATGAACAGTGTCTCGTCTGGGTTCAGTTCACTCAGGGTATCTGCGAGGTGGTATCCATCGACGTTTGAGACGAAATAGACGTTGAGTGTCTTGTCATTGTATGCCTTGAGTGCTTCACACGCCATTTTAGGGCCGAGGTCGGAGCCGCCGATGCCAAC
>JAGCTA010000451.1 GCA_017963875.1 Victivallales bacterium
AAAAATATAATAAAAAATAAACATTTAATTATTTGGGGATTGGGGATTGGACCATCCTTCCATGCCTGAATCGAAATTTTCAACGAATACGGGACCTGCCTCGGCTTTTGGCAGTGGCTTGAATTGGGTCAAGTCTGGCAGTTCGGCAGAGAATGCGCACGCCATCCATGCGGCAAGCGATAGTGCAAATACGTGTCTTTTCATTTTGGAAAATCCTGGTTGAATTATTCAAAGTGGTTAAAATCCATGAAAAAGCCTGTCAGAAAAGGTATTGCAGATTCAATCCTTGTCGCTTTTCCAGAGGTAATGGTTAATTGGTAGTTTTTCGATGATATGGTGATTTTTAGTGATGGCAAAATGGTCAATGACTCCTCGCTCCTCGGAGATTGCTTGGATATCCAGTCCGTCCTCTGTGACAGTTACAAGGAAGACGGAAGTCTGGATGCCTGATGGCGGAACGATTTCAGCCATGACGTCTGGCCCGTCCGTCGTGATGACAGGGAAGGAGTAGTCTTCAGGTGTGGTGACAGGTTGCGGCGGCTGGCTGATGGATGCGCATTCCGCCTTTCCAGGCACGGTTCGGATGTAGTGGTGGATATGTCCGCAAATCCACACATGGAGGGGAATCGGTGGGGTGTTACCCTTGAAGTATTTGTCGGTGAGCCGATGCATGTTCGGATTAAGGAAAAGGAACTGGTCGATGTGACTATGCGAGGCACCATGGGCCATCACGATTTTATAATCCGCTGTCTGGAATGGCTCGCTTGCGACTGCCTTTTCCAAAAAAGCCGCTTCGTCTTCGAGGAATTTTTCATCCAGGTTCAAAGCGAAAACGGGGCCACTGCCTTTTGGCTGGTCCGCCCATGAATCCAATGAAAGAAAGGCCGCATTGCCTTGTCGAAAAGATGAATAGGAGTTTCCCTCTGGCGATGCGAACCAGCGGTTCCATTCCCAGGAAGCCTTTCCGCGCATTTCATGGTTGCCGCGTGCGAAAACCACGGGTTTTTCAAGAAAGCCTGTCTCATTGAGCAAATCAATGACGCCGCCCAACTGGTCCCTTTCAAAATCATTGATGCCGTTGAGCATGTCTCCGAGGCAGACGGTGAAGTCGCAGGACTTCGCCTGAGCCAGCACGTAGTATTTTTGCAGCAGTTGCCGACGCCTTTCAATGGGGAACTGAAAATCCGCCATCACGAGAAAGGAGAAATTCCCGCGTTCGCGCCCGAAGGCCGTGAATGTCTTCTCCACCCGTTGCGAGGATGAACTGTCAGGATCGTAGGCGATCACGGCGTATTCGTATTTAATGCCTGGCTTGAGGGAATCCACATGAAAGACGTGCCGTGTTTCCGCTCGGACAATCTGCCCACCCTCTTGCTGGTCGATTCGCCGCCAGGGCTTCTTGCCGATTTCGCGCAGTTCGACGGCTGCCGCGCAGGGGGATGATGTCGAAAAGCCGATGGTGATTTTGCCTATGTCGGGATTGGTAAGCCAAGGGCCATGATTGATGAATAACATGCTCATTTTAGATTATTTGTTTGGCGTGTGATGATGGATTGCGCGACGTTGTTGTTGATGCATGGGACACCGAGTTTTTGGGCCTTGTCAAGCATTTCTGGCAAGTTACCGGAGACATCCTCTGGCCTATGCGCGTCCGAGCCGACGACGCAAGGGATGCCATATTCCGAAGCCATCTTCCAGAACGGAAGCCACGGATATGGGTGACGAGTACCGTCTGTGTATTCAACCTCGCGTTTGCGCATGCCGTAGCAGTTGAGTTCAAGCGGGACTGAGCAGGCAGCCGCAGTTTTGATGATTTCAGAAAATTGCTCTCCTATTTCTGGAGTCCAGCGGTCTAGGGAACTACTCACCATGTCAGGGTGCGCGATGAAATCAAACATGCCGCTTTGAATCAGAAAGACAGTCTTGTCAACGAATCGCCGAAACGTTTCCATTGAATGGTGGGAGTTGACGCCGACAAAAATCGGTTTGCCTTCGGCATCATGGACAAAATGAACCGCCCCCACGAGATAATCCAGTTTCAGGCGTTCTTTCAATTCATGTTGATAGAAATCCAATGGGAATTCGGGGTCGTAGTCAACCTCAAGTCCAGCGAGAATCGTCAGTTCAGGGAAATCGTGGCGTGCTTCTTCGATTGCCTGACGGTATTCAGGCAACTGGTCGTAGTCCATGCGGCTGCCATATCGGTTGTCGGGGAAGGGCGCATGTTCCGAGAAGCCAAGGATTTTCAGTCCCTGTTCAATTGCCTTTTCGCAATAATCGCGAACAGTTCCCGTCGCATGTCTGCAAAGGAATGTATGACAATGCAGATTGACCTGCCTGTTTTCCATGAATCATCTCCAGTCAAAGGGTTTTGCTTGTGTAAATACTGCCGCAGCGGACATTCAAAATCGTTGGCTTATCTCTCCAAAAGGTCAGCATGGCATGGCCGTTGAACAATTTGACACGGCTTCGCTTGAAGGGCAGCAGGCAGCGTGTGTCGCCGTTGTCAACGCCAATGAGCGTACCGCCATTGAGGGCAAAAGTCAACTCTGCGTCTGATGTCTCGACAATGTTGCCATGCTCGTCCTCAAGGAACAGTTCAGCGAAGACGAACTCACCGCCCGTGTCGCATGTTTCTCTCTCGAAGCGGATGCCGATGGCGTGCGGGGTCCCAGCCGTGTTTCGAGTGGCGCGGGCGGTCTCGCGTCTCTCCGTGTCATAACCGATGGCCTCCAGTGTTCCTGCTGTAAAGGGAATGCCTTTCCAGACGAGTCTTGGGGAATCCTTTGCGCATTCCTTGAGCCCAAGGGACTTGCCATTCAGAAACAGTTCCGCTGAAGCGCATGACGTGAACGTGTGGACGTCAATCATGTCGCTCTCGTGCCAGTTCCAATGCGGCAGCAGATGGAGCACATCGGGAGTATTCGAAGTATGCCACTGGGCCGCATAGAGAAACGCACGGTCTTTCGGCAAGCCCGCAAGGTCGAAAAGCGCGAAGCATGAACTGCGGTTTGGATATGGATGCGGCGCTGGTTCGCCGAGGTAGTCAAATGTGCACCAGGCGAATTCGCCGAGAATCCAGGGGTTGGCGCCGATCGTGCGGAACATCACCTCGGTATCATTGCTCCAAGGGTGGAATTCGACTGCGTAGGCGGAGTTGTATCCGCTTTCACGGGCGATGTTCTCCCCCGCCGCAGGCATAATGTAGTAGCCTCGGGTGGAAACGACAGCGGATGTCTCCGAACCGACAATCGGCTTAGACGGAAAGCGCTGATGTAACAGAGGATAGAGGTCTGGCTTGTAGTTAAATCCGATGACGTCAAGCGCTTCTGCGAAGGCATGGACATTCGGGTCGTCCTCCGCCTTCTGGTAACTGATGGCCGCCGTCACGGAGCGTGATGGGTCTTCCTCATGGCAGATGCGGACAAGTTCGGAGGCGATTTCAGCGCCCTTTGGAAAGATTTCATCCCGAATTTCATTGCCGATGCTCCAGAGTGCGACGCAGGGGTGGTTTCTGTCACGGCGGAGCAGGTCCCGCAAATCCATCTCATGGCATTCATCGAACTCGTTATGATAATCGCCCACTTTTTTAGGCAACTGCCACATGTCGAAAGCCTCGTCCATGACGAGGAAGCCCATTTCGTCGCACAGGTCAAGCAAATGTGGGTCGGGCGGATTATGCGCCATGCGAAGCGCATTGCAGCCGATGGCCTTGATTTTCTTCAGGCGCCAGCGCATGACTTCCTTATGAAAAGCCGCACCAAAGACGCCAAGGTCGTGGTGCATGCACAGACCCTTGAACTTGTATGGCTTCCCGTTCAACTTCATGCCATTGTTCGCATCATACGACAGTTCGCGGAAGCCGTATGCCAGCGTGATTTCATCGTCTCCAGCGGCGATGGTTACATCATAAAGAACAGGCGTCTCGGGACTCCACAATTCCACTCTGGAAAGGGCCAAGGATGCGCCGCCCTCAGCGATGACATCATCATGCCGCTTGACGGTTACGTGAAGTTCATCAGCAGAGAAACCGTCGGCGGATACCGCAAGCACGGCGGTCTTTTTGACGCAGTCGATATGCGTTGTCTTCAGTTGGACGCCCATGTAGGCGAAATGCCTTTGGGGCAGGCTGACGAGCCGCACGTCTCGATAGATTCCAGCACCTGGATACCAACGCGATAGGTATGGCGGGTTTTCTACTCGAACAGCGAGCAGGTTCGGCTTGCCGTCAAAATGCAGAAATGGCGTGATGTCAATGGCGAAAGACGAATAGCCGTATGCGCGCCCGCCAACGGCAACGCCATTGATGAAGATTTTGCTATGGCTCATGACACCGTCAAATTCCAGCCGTTGCATTCTGCCCTTCTCGTCATTTCCGAAGACCAGTTCGCGGACGTATGTGCCGCAGCCGACGTATGGTAGCGCGGCTGTTTCGCAGCCAGGCGTAAAAGACAATTCCTTTTCAGGGGATAGATGCGGAATCGGCTCATTCCAGCCGTCAAACGGCCCTTCGATGGCCCAATCATGGGGGATGGTCACAGCCTGCCAACCGTCTTCGCCCGCGTGTGCAGTTTCGGGGGGCGTGTCTCCTTTTCTGAAAAGCCAGCCGTCTTTAAGAAGTGTCGTTTGTCTCATGGATTGATATTTCCCTTTGGGAGTTGATATCAGCACCTTGTCGTGCCTTCTTGTGCGTCATGGCGTCCGCAAAGACGGATGCCATGGTGAAGCCATGAATTATTATAATCATGAACAGGTGCTTTGCAATTCAATTCCTGACAAATGGCATGGCGCAATGCGAAAATGAAAGCATCAAGCAGTTTGAAAAACGGGGCCATATTATCTTATCAAAAGAGGTTTGAAAAAAAAGTGAGGGGATTATAAATTATAATAGGTTTAATTTTCTAGATTTGTCCAATAATGGTTTTCAAATTCATAAATCAAACAACAAAGGGTAGTCAAATGAAAGGAAAAATGTTTACGCTCATTGAGTTGCTAGTCGTCATCGCCATCATCGC
>JAGCTA010000452.1 GCA_017963875.1 Victivallales bacterium
ATGGACGCCGTGCGGGCGACTGGCTTGCGCAGGGCATTACGCCTTCACGTCTGCATAAGGACCTCGCCATCACAGACACCATCAACTCCTTTGCAACGCTTGATGCTCGCCTCGCGCCTGGCAGCCGTGTCCTCGACCTCAATATTCCACTTAACGCATCCACGTCCGACAGCCTAGACGCACTGGAACGCTCTGCCGCAAAACAAGGTGTCGGCATGCTTCAAATCAACTGCATCAGCACAGAGCAAGTGCTTGATGCTCAACAGCATCCTGACAAGTACCCAGACCTCATCGTCCGCCTCTACGGCTATTCTGCGCGATTCGTCACATTGCCGCGGCTTTACCAGGACGAATTCATCGCACGTTCCATCTACCAATAACACCCGCAGAAACTATCATGCAGAATGCCAGAGATTTCGGTGCCGTCGGCGACGGCATCACCAATGATACAGCCGCATTGCAACATGCCATAGATGCAGGCGGAATGGTCTATATTCCTGCGGGGACATACGTCACAGGCACGCTATATCTGCGCAGCCATGGCGGTCTTGAATTGGATAGCCATGCCGTCCTACGTGCCAGCCTCCGTCCCGAAGACTACTGTCCACCAGATTTCTGCCAACAGATGACTGGCAACCGAACTTGCGGCCAGAACGGCGGCCACCTCATCGTTGCCCTTGAGCAAGAGGGCATCACCATTCGGGGCGGTCTGTTTGACGGCGTCGGGCGGCACTTCTTCTGCGACCACACCGTCCACCACCGTTTCACAGGGGGGCCGCAATGGGAACGCCCCAACTGGCATCCTCAACAATGCCTTTTCATCTGCGAATGCAAAGACGTGCGTTTGGAAGACTTTGCCATAGAAGACACGACTGGCTGGGCGTGTTTCATCTATGGCTGCCAAAACGTGTCTGTTTCCAGAATTCGAATCAACAATAGTCCCTTTATTCCAGAAGACGATGGCCTTGATATCGACTGCTGCTCGGATGTGACTGTCTGCGACTGCGTCATCTATGCAGGCGACGATGCCCTCACGCTTCGTGGCTGCGAAAAAAAACTGAAACAACCGCGTATCTGCGAGCGCGTCTCCATCTCCAACTGCACTCTCAATAGTTATTATGCACACGCCATCCGCGTCGGCGTCGGCAGCGGTGAAATCCGCGACTGTCACTTTGACAACGTCCGCGTCCTTGGCGGCCATGCAGCCATCCACATCAATTCAAAATACTCCGACCTAAGCGACGGCGTCGAAATCCACGACATCTCATTCCGCGACATGGATATCGACGCCGACCAAATGGCTTTCATTCGCCTTGACTACAAGTTCGTCCACGAAACTCCGACATCCAAAAACATCTCCAATATCCTGATTGAAAATGTTTCGGGGCAGATCCGCTATCCCTCCATGCTTTACGGCAACGGCGTCGGCGACATTCATGACATCACTTTCAAGGACATAAATCTCCACGTTACAGGAAAGTGCGACATTTCAGAGAACACTCGGAAATTCATCATGGTCGACGGCACAGAAGCGCCCTTCGAATTGACACGCGTCCACGATGTCCATTTCTCAGACGTAAGATTGAACTACGAGCATCCCGAAGCGTGGTCGAAAGACATCGCACAACATGACTGCCACGATATCATTGTGCAAAGCAACATTCAAAGGACATTTAACACATGAGACTTCAATTTCCAACTGACTGGACCGCAGACGAATGGTATGGCTTCAAACGACATCATTTCATGTTTGAAGGCTGCAACGCATGGATTGCCGAACCTGAATACCCCGCAGGCGACGGACGCTGGAGTTGGTGTACCGTCTGGCCAGAGGCGTTTGTCAAGCGCGTCGGCATCGTCGCATTACTTGAGCACGGATTCTACCACGTTCACATCGATGCATTTAAATATCGCGCCAATCCCGAGGGCATCCGCATCATGAGAGGTTTTCATGATATACTTGAATCCATGGGACTCTCCCCAAAGGCGAATCTCATCGGCATGAGTTGGGGCGGATTCTTCTCGCTGCGCTATGCGGAGGAAAATCCCGACAAAATCGCCGCCATCTACCTTGATGCGCCATTGTGCAACTCCGCACCTTCCTCGCCTGGCAATCCTTTCTATCCTGAAATCATCAAGTCATTGCAGGACACATACGGCCTAACATTCGAGGAATTGAAGACTTCCAAGATGAATCCGCTCAACAACGTCGAACCAATCGTCAAGGCACACATCCCGCTGTTTGCCGCCGTCGGCCAGGCAGATCAGACCCTTTTCATACAAGACCATTTCGACCTTCTGGAAAAGCGCATCCTCGAACTTGGAGGCTCTATTCACGTCATTCGCCGCAATTACTGGGGACATCATCCCCACGGGCTTGATGACGTGAAGGAACTCCTTGATTTCCACTGTCGTGCACGAGATTAGAAATACACTTCTTTCCCAAACGCTCTATTCCCCATGAGGGTTGGCTCGAGGTCGTTATCCTGCAGAGGTTTGCCTCCCCAAGGCTTCGCTTCGCTCAATCTGGGGGGACTGATATTTGACCCATTCGTTTTTTTTGCAGAGCCGCCTTGTCATGTACAATTACCTACCCTCATGGGGAATAGAATCCATTCTGAACTGGATGCAGCCATTGCATATCGTTCGATGTCACTTTGGCACGTCACGATTCCCAGCCAGATGCTGAAACATTTAGGTTATTTCGCATGAACGATATGAGCGTTTTCAAGGCCATTTAGGGCACGATAGGCATTCTCCACGGCCATCATTCCCATGTTCACAGCCGCATCGGGCGTCGTTGCGGAACAATGGGGCATGAGTGTGACATTTTCAAGTTCAAACAGCGGGCTTTCATGAAGCGGCTCATGCTCATAGACATCCAGCCCTGCGGCCCTGAGTCGGTTCTCCTTCAGCGCACATACCAAAGCCTCCTCGTCAATCAACTCGCCGCGGGCGGTATTCAGCAAAATCGTGCCTGGCTTCATCTGCGCCAGAGTCTCCGCATTGATCAGATGCCAAGTAGCGGGAGTGGAAGGAAGATGCAGGCTGATGACGTCCGAACTCCGAAACAAATCCTCCAAAGTCACTTTGGTAACATTCAATTCCGCTGCGGCAGCCTCATTGAAATATGGATCGTATGCAACGACTTCCATTCCAAAAGCCCGTGCGCGACGAGCAACCCCACGGCCAATCGCTCCAAACCCCACGAGCCCCAGCCGTTTTCCCTTCAACTCCAAGGTAGGGAAACGCTTCCATTCCCCGCGTCTTGTATGCTCATCATGATTGACGACCTGCCGTGCGCAGGCCATCA
The DNA here is from genome assembly GCA_017963875.1 of Victivallales bacterium. The sequence continues at coordinate 3,314 of JAGCTA010000452.1, forward strand.
TCAGACACATCGCCATTTCTGCGACTGAATCTGCATTCGCGCCAGGTGTATTGCATACCTGGATTCCCTTGGCCTCACATGCAGGAATATCGATGTTGTCCACACCTACGCCATAACGGGAAAGGACCTTCAGCGTGGACGGGGCATCATCTAGGAACTTTTGGTCAAATTGTTCCGCCCCGCAGACGATGGCGTCCGCGCCATCCCAAATCTGACTGATTTCCTCCTGTGTCCCCCGGCGTCCCCACGGATTCAGGACAACAGTATCAAAATACGCCTGCGCCTTTTCGATCACAGGCTTCATCTCTGGCTTTTGAAAACCGTTTGCCGTTATGACTAGTTTCATTTTAAAAACGCCTTATTGAGAAAAGACACCTATTTTATTCATCCCATTGATATGCAAGATTCCTCCTCTCCACATTTCCATCATTACGCAAAAAGAAACGCTGGCTACATCATACCAATGCTTGAAATTACATCACTTCTTCGTTCATAAGACAGTCACCGCCATGGAAGACCATGACGAGACGATGTAGTGTAACAACAGGCAGATTGCATTCCAAGGCAAGTTTGTTGTCTGCGGCATATTTTGCAAGTTGCCCAGTGGCTTCATCTCGAATCTTGGCGAGTAAATCTGCCGTTGGGACTGGTTCACCCACCTTGATGTATTTGAGTTCAATGAGTGCTGCATGGCCTATGTCGGGCCAGCGTGAAAGTTGCGGGATAAGCGCGATGTCATAGAAGCCGCCGTTTGCTTCGCCCTCGTGTCGGACAAAATACGGGCCTCGTGCGGCACATAGAAGCGCAACCACCGTTGCTTGTACAACAGCCTCGCCCTCTTTCGCGTCACGCACTGCGAAGTTCTCCTTCACCACATCAGATAGCATTGAGGTGAAACCTTGCCATTCGCCGCTTCTGGCTAATTCCACAAGGCCTTTGTTAATTTCATATACGCGCTCGTCAATCTGGAAAATGTCAGAATAGGCATCTGGAATCATTTTCGCGGCCAAAACCTTAAGAGTCTCGTTTGGAATGCCAAACTCCATCATGTCAAAAGAGTTGCCCGTAATAGTCGCAATGCCGAACCAATAAAGAAGAGATGTGAAATTCTCCTTTTTTGTGAGTTCGCGTGCCTGAAAGGATTCGACAAGGAATTCCTGAAGCCTCCTACCCGATACAAGTTTTTCAAGCACGTGGAAATTTCCATTAAGGCGACGCTCCAGAGTGACTAGATGGCGTATCTTCGCATAGTCTGTGCGAAGATTTTCATCGACAAAGTTGTTTGGAAACTGGTGAGTGCACCAAAGGTCATTGAAGAATGAGATGACAAGCGTCGTATTCGCAACAGATGGAGCATGTGCATTTCCGAATCTATAGTTATCGAACCAGCGAAGTGCGACATTATATGCGTCGTCCGCATTAAAACCGCAACGAGAGGCATAATAGTCTGCTATGGCGCGGAGATCATCGTGGCGGAAGCCTGTCCAATCAGCAAATGCTGGATGTAACGAGATGTTCTTCGCGATATTGAAACCGCTCGTGACATCATCCATGGTAACGGGGGAGACTCCCGTAATGAAGATGCGTTTGATGGGGGCGTCCAGTTTTGTCGTCACAGCCTTGAGTTCGGTGAAGAACTGCTTGAAGAAACCATCGCCGTGGCAAAGGTCGTTATAGGCGTTCAACCCGCTCTCCGCAAGTATTGTGTTTGTAAAATTGTCATACTCATCAATAAGGACATATACCTTTGCATCTGTTCCTGCAAGACCAGTCATTAGCGCATTCAACTTTCTGCCGCAATCAGGAGCAGAAAGAATGCGTTTCGAGACATCCTCGGGGATGCGAGATTTATACGTGCGTGCAAAGGCATCAATCCAGTCTGAGGTATAGTTGTTGAAACTGTCCTGCACCTTTGCTGGGATTTTATCAATTGCAGAGAAGTTAAAGTACAATATAAGATATTTGCCTTGTTCCTCAGTAGGGTTCTTGCCGATGTCCGTGCCTGAAAACAGTTCGTCAAACTTGGCAGCATAGTTCACATCGTAATACGCCTGGAGAATCGAGATGAGTAATGATTTCCCAAAACGCCGTGGCCGTAGGAACATCGCAAAACGCGTCGCCTCAAGTTCACGGATTTTCGCAGTTCGATCCACGAACCAGGCATTGGCTCTGCGAAGTTCCGCATAGTCGGATACACCATAGAGTATGGGTCTGATTTTTTCCATGATGAATATGATATATCTGATTTATGATGCCTTGACTAGATGGACTCAATTACAAACCATTCGTGGTCTTCTCATAAGCACTATGGACGATCCGACGCAAATAACTACTTCACGACGATGTTGACCAGACGACCTGGCACGGCGATTTCCTTGACAATCGTCTTGCCGTCCGTAAACTTCTTGACATCGGGGTTCTCTTTTGCCGTGGCAAGCATATCCGCCTGGGACAGACCGTTTGGCATCTGCATCTTGACACGCGGCTTGCCGTTGATTTGAACAATAATGGTGACCTCGTCCACCACTAGTTTCGCCTCGTCATACGTCGGCCATTTGGCATACGCCAATGTATCGTCGTGTCCAAGAATCTGCCAGAGTTCTTCGCAGATATGCGGAGCCATCGGGCTGAGAAGCAGGATAAAAGACTCCAGTGCCTGACGATTGCGTTTCGGCTGCTTTGCGAAGTCGTTGGCAAAAATCATCAGTTGTGAAATGGCAGTGTTATAGGAGATGCCTTCAACATCCTCCGTAACCTTCTTGATGGTCTGATGGAGCAATCGCTCGGTCTCGCGGCTCATTGGCTCGTCGCAGACCTCATCCGCCAATTTGCCCGTCTCTGTATTGACCGTCATGCGCCAGACCTTGTTCAAGAAACGGCAGACGCCTTCAACACCTTCCGTGTTCCACGGCTTGACCTCGCGCAACGGTCCCATGAACATTTCGTACATGCGGAAAGAATCTGCGCCATATTTTCTGATGATGTCATCTGGATTGACGACATTCTTCAGCGACTTGGACATCTTGGCAGGCAACTGAGTCAGTTCCTCGCCTGTCTCCTTGTTGAAGTATTTGCCGTCCTTAGCCACCACCATGTCATTGGGCAGGAGGACGCCTCGGCTGTCCTTGTAGGAAAGACCGAGAATCATTCCCTGATGAATCAGGCGCTTCCATGGCTCTGGATGAGAGACAAGGCCCAGATCATACAGAACCTTGTGCCAGAAACGCGAATAGAGCAGATGAAGCACTGCGTGTTCCGCACCGCCGATGTACAAATCGACTGGCATCCAGTATTTTTCTTTCTCAGGATCCCAGGCCGCCTTGTCGTTGTGTGGATCAATGTAGCGCAGGTAGTACCAGCAGGAACCAGCCCATTGGGGCATAGTGTTCGTCTCTCGCTTGCCTTTCTGCCCCGTGACTGGATCGGTGTAGTCAAGCCAGGCGGTCGCGCGTGCCAGCGGCGGTTCGCCATTCTTCGTTGGCTTGTAGTCCTCCATTTCAGGCAACTGCACAGGCAGTTCATCATCGCTGACGCATTTGATGGTACCGTCCTCCATGTGAACGAGCGGGAAAGGCTCGCCCCAGTAGCGCTGACGCGAGAATAGCCAGTCGCGAAGTTTGAAATTGACCATCGGCTTGCCGATGCCTTTCTTGTGCATCCATTCGATGATGGCGGCCTTCGATTCGGCAACGTGTAGCCCATCCAGTGAAATCTCCTCATTGGAAGAATTCATCAGGACACCGTCCTCAGTCCAGCAGGCCTTGCCTGCCAGGACATCCTCCACCTTGACTCCTGCGGCTTCGCAGGCCTTCGGGTCTGGTGTCATGATGCAAATAATCGGCAGGCTGAACTTCGTGGCAAACTCGAAGTCGCGGGTATCATGTGCAGGAACAGCCATGATGGCTCCTGTTCCATAACTGATCAGGACATAGTCTGAAATCCAAATTGGAATCTTCACATGGTTTACAGGATTGATTGCGTAGGCTCCCGTGAATTCGCCTGTTTTCTCCTTGCTGTCTGTGCGGTCCAAATCTGATTTGGACTTTGTTGCCTCGACATACGCCTGGACGGCGGCTTTTCGATCGGAAGTCGTAATCTTTTCAACCAGCGGATGTTCAGGAGCAAGTACCATGTAGGTCGCACCGAACAGCGTATCAGGACGCGTTGTATAGACGGTCAATTTGTCATTGGTTCCATCGACGACAAAATCCACTTCCGCGCCAGTGGAACGGCCAATCCAGTTGCGTTGCATCTCTTTCGTGCCATCAGGCCAGTCGAGTGCATCAATGCCATCAAGCAACTGTTGGGCATATTCCGTGATTTTGAGCACCCACTGGCGAATCGGCTTGCGGATGACGGGATAGTTTCCGACTTCGGAACGTCCGTTGATGACCTCTTCATTTGCGAGCACCGTACCGAGTTCGGGACACCAGTTCACAGGCTGAAATGATTCGTATGCAAGACCTTTTTCAAAAAGTTTCTTGAAAATCCACTGTGTCCACTTGTAATATTTCGGGTCAGTCGTATTGATTTCACGGTCCCAGTCAAAGGAGAAACCGAAAGCCTCCAACTGTTTGCGGAAAACCTCGATGTTCTTTGCAGTCGTCACTGCGGGGTGTGTACCCGTCTTGATGGCGTACTGTTCCGCAGGAAGCCCAAATGCGTCCCAGCCCATTGCATGGAGGACATTGTAGCCATTCATTCGCTTGTAGCGGCACCAGATATCGGACGCCGTATATCCTTCTGGGTGGCCGACATGCAGCCCTGCCCCAGATGGATACGGGAACATGTCAAGCACAAACAGTTTTTTTCGGGAGTAGTCGCAATCGACTGCCTTGAATGTCTTATGCTCCTTCCAGTAAGCCTGCCACTTTGGTTCAATGGCAGCGGGATTGTAGTTAAAAGATGTTTCAACCATGTTTTCTTTCCGTGTTTTTAAATTGTTCAATTGCTGTTATATATTCATTGTTAAGCGTATCAACCATTTTTTGAGTATCAAACCGTGATTTGACTCTCCCCTGCCCTGTTTCACCCATTGTCCTGCGCAATTCCGCATTACGCAACAGTGAAATCACCATTCCAGAGACCTGGCGCAAGTTATGCAATGCTGGCAGACAGCCTGTCACTCCATCCTCCACGACTTCAGGTGTCCCGTCAACTGGATAAGCCACCACAGGCACCTTTGCCGCCAATGCCTGGACGGCTGTTCGCGGCAGTCCCTCATGATAGGACAAATGCACGAGGACGCTCATAAATGGCAAATACCTACAGACTTCCTGTGGCGGCACCATGCCAGTGTAAATGAACCTGTCATCAAGTCCCGCTTCATGGACTTTATGCTCAATCAGCGACCGCATCGTTCCATCTCCCACAAGCAGGAAACGAGCCTCTGGGAAAGCACCTGCGATTTCAGGGACAACCCGAAGAAAATCCTCATAGCCTTTCTGGGGAAACATCCGTGCGATGACTCCAATGATTGGAGCACCTTCTGGAATTCCTAGTTTATCACGCAACTCAGGGGAAGCGGTTGCATTCATAAAAGCAGACAAATCCATTCCGCTGTAAACGACTTTATATTTCTCAGCAGGAGCGATTTTTGCCGCGACGCATTGGTCTATCATCGCCTGTGCGACTGCATATATTTTATCGCTTCTGTTTGCCGCAAGTCGTTCCGCAAATATGAAAAGCCTATTCTTAATCCATGACTGAAAAGCGTGAAAAGCCTGTCCATGAACGGTATGGGTGATAAAAGGCACCTTGGCATCAAAAGCCGCAAATCTTCCAAGGATACCTGCCTTTGAAGCGTGTGTATGCACGACATCATATTGTTCTTTCATGAACAAATCCAGAAGTTTATGGTAGGCACGCCAATCCTTGTAAGGTGAAATGTTCCGAATCAGGTCAGGAATTTCCACGATTTTCAGTCCCTTGGTATCTGAAATAGTCAGTAGATTGCCTTCGGGACCTGTCGATGGTCCTGTCACCAATGTCACATCATGGCCTTTCTGCAACAGTCCCATGCATGTGAGCAGAGTATTCTCCTCCGCTCCGCCAATGTTCATGCGCGTGATGACATGGCAGATTTTAAGTTTTGATTGTAGTTCGCTCATTTCAGATACAAATATAAAAAGAAAAAATAAAAACATATTATAATATAGCACGTTTTCTCATTTTAACTCTTCTGTGACTGCTCAATAATAGACTTTGTCATCCGTTGGAAGACTTGAAGACTCGATATGTATCACGTTGGCATGTGCAATTACCGCCCATCATGAGGGACAGAACGAAATTCAAAAAATAAAGAGGAAAAAGGTTGGACGATTGTTTTATACTGTATTATGTTATAACTCATTGACCTTAATCGTTGTTTGTTCCATTGCCGTTGAATTATCGCCTAACCACACACTACAGCCAACATATCCCAAACAACCTATGAAACGCAATCTAGCCATCACCTTTCTTTTTATTGTGGCATCGTTTTCTCTTGTTGGACAGCAAACTGGAAAAGCGTCTCGCCTTAATTCAATAAAAAACAATGTACAGTTTGAAATCCAGCAAAAGGAGGACATCCTCCAGACATGCAATAAACTTGACCTCGACATGAAACTGCTTTTGAAACCACAGCCTGGAGATGCCGAAATCCTTGAGGCGATGACACTTAATGATGTGCTTGGTGCAACCATTGACAAAATCAATACCGCCAATGAACGCCAGGCTCTGCTGATGGAGGAAATCACCACATTGCTGGGAAATGAGTCCTCTGCACAAGAACAGATGGAATACAGGAAATGCAAACTGGCGCTCACTGAAATATCAAATGTCCAAAAACAACTGATGACACGCACGAAAGACATGGGGCAAAAAATCAACAACTATCTGCAAAAACTTCCCGCACCGCCAATTCTCCATTTATCCTGCGGATTGCAAATGAAATTGATCGGCGCGACGGCCGACAGCCCTGCTTTCTATGCATCGCAGCCAATCACACATACACTCTATGACACAATCATTGGAGGAGAGACGGCAAAGCAGGCACTGGAAAATCCCCCTCCAGCAAACCCCAATCTCAGACAGGCATTGGATTTTGCAAAAAAACTCAGCCGCCAGGAACGCATGACACTCACCCTGCCTTCCCAGGCACAACTGACCGCCATGGGCAGATTTCAGGCAACACCGAAACTGGCCATCTGGTCGTCAGAGACATTCTCCACAAAAAACAGCCTCGCAAAACAACGGAATCGCCTCGGAAGGAATCAAAACGCATTGGAAAAACAACAGTTGACGCCTGCACAAGCAACAGCGGCAGCACGATTCAGAATCCCTTTCCAACTCATTTGGGATCCATGTAATTTTTTAAGCGACACGGCCTTCTGCCGTGAATTGCCGCATGCGACTCATAAGTCCCTCGGCATGATCGTTGTGGCTCCAGTCAAATATGGTCTGCAACAACGTATGGACAAACTGGCAGCAGAACACCAGAATGCATCTCCAGCAAAGGATTGAAAACCATGATTATACAACGTTATATCCTCCCTTATAGACTCGCCACGATTATCGCATTCGCCCTGCTTCTCTGCACAGGCGACCTGTTTGCAGACAATTTCAAGCGTAAAGGACGATTCTTGCAGACAGAAGTGGAAAAATACGAGGATGCAACATCGTTCGACGTCACCCTCGCTATCAGCAAGGAAACGTCATTTCCTGTGTTTAAAATCCATAAACTGAATGTCCGCACCATCCATGAAGTCAAGATTTTCGAAACAGTCATAGATACCATTAACACAAAGCAGTCAGAGGGTAATCTGCGTGACTACCGCAATCTCAAGGTAGTTCCAAATGAATTCATCAAGGACGACCGCTCCACACGCCAGGAAACAGTGTATGTCGGGGCAATGGCAAACACGCCATTCACCATTGACGGGATTCCCGTACTCACGGACGCCAACGGCCTGATTGTTGACACGAAACAATTTTGGCTGGATAAATTCGACGACCTGAGTTTAAACTCCATAACTGTCACTGTTGAACACGCGGCATACGGCAAGAGAAGCGTTCTGCTGACACGGTTGATTCTGCGCCAACCAGAAAAAATCATGCCTGAATATCGCAAAAAAGATTCAAAATCAACCTTGGACATCCTAGAGGGGATGGGTTTGGATTTCACCCTTCTGCCAAATACGACGCTCAACCCCGTCACCTTTAAATGCACATTACCCGACAAATGCCTGTTCGGGGATGCCTTTACCATCACTGTGGAAGCGCACAATACCACGGGCAAGGCCAGCGGAAACCTCTTTCTCTGCACGTTTTCTCGTGACAAGTGGCTGGACGGCAAGTTATTCTACATCGGCAATCTTCTTCCAGGCCAGAAGCGGACATTCACGCGCCTGATCATGGTACCAAACGATATAAAAACCGACGCCGCCCACCTGGTCATCTCCTCCTGGGACACCAACAAGGCTCATCCAGAAACTGCCCAAGAGTTCACGATAGCCATCGGGCACCGCTGATCTGACTTCATGCGCACTCGCCTTTTGACACCGTATCTTTTTATTCTGCCAGCAGCCATTGTCTTTTGTTCATTTGTGCTGCTTCCCATCTTCGGCTCCATCGTCATGAGTTTTCAAGACTGGGCAAGTGGTATCCATCCGTTATTTTGCGGATTTTCAAATTACGCACATACCCTCTCCGACGCAGTATTCTGGCGGGCAATCATGAACAACGCCGTCATTCTCGTCGGATCCCTGCTGTTCCAACTTCCCCTTGCAGGATTGCTTGCAGTTCTTCTCAACTACCGCACCGTATGCAGAAGCGTCTTCAGGACATCCTTCTTCGCCCCCATAGTCATGCCGACCATTGCCATTGCATTTCTGTGGATGAACATCTATTCACCTGTTGACGGCATTGCTACGCACCTTTGCCGCCTCATCCATGGAAAGGACTTCTTCTACCAATGGCTGTCCACGGGAAGCACCTCTGTCTTTTTACCTGCTCCTGCCCTCTTCTGGATTTTCATCACTATTTGCTGGCAGTACACAGGATTCCACATGGTCTTATACATGGCTGGCATCGCCGCAATCCCAGATGACATTTTTGAAGCGGCCCGCCTGGACGGCGCAGGGGAATGCCAGATTGTGCGCCATGTAATTCTGCCCTCAATCAGACCGACCATCGCGGTCTCCGCCACGTTGTCCATCATTGGTTCGCTAAAATACTTCGACCTTATTTATCTCATGGGCGGTGCGCTATCTGAAATGGATCGAGAGGTCGTTGCGACATATATCTATCGTCTGGCATTCGAGCAAGGCCAGGGACGATTCGGGCAAGGCTCTGCCGCCGCCGTCATTTTGCTTCTTCTGACATTAGCCATTGTGATTCCCCTTCAATTGAAGCACAAAAAGAGCGAAAGGCTTTTCGAGGAGTCATGACAAAAATTATCCGCCACATCGTCCTGTTGTTTTTTCTGCTTTTGTCAGCCTATCCACTGGTCTGGATGTGCCTGACGGCCTTCCGCCGTGATTCAGACGTGCTGGAGCATCCCTTTGCGTTGCCTGAACGAATTGAAGTTATGAATTTCATCACGGTTCTTCAGCAAGGAGGCTTTCGCACAGCCTCTGGCAATGGTTGGCTTCTGCTTCTAGCCGCTGTCTTGGCTACAGTCCTATTCCTCTGGATGCGAGACATGGTGTGTTTCCACATTCGCCTCTGGCATTTGCCACTTTACATCTGCCTGGCAACAGGGATTGCCCTCTTCCCGTCTCAGGCATACAAATCTGCCCCATGCTTCGCCATGTCGTATATCAACAGCCTGCTGCTCTGTTCCATCAGCGTCACCATAGCCATCATGCTGGCTGAAGCGGCGGCATTTTCCTTTGCCCGACTTCGTTTTCGATTACGCAGCATGCTCTTCATGACATTTCTTTTGGGCATGATGATACCAGTTCATGTCACGCTGATTCCACTGAACCTGCTGCTAGGGCAGCAATTTCTCAACCTCAAAGGCACGTTATTGGCTCTAGCCTGCCCCTACATCGCCTTTGCCCTTCCCGTGTCCATCTTAATTCTGCGCAATGCCTTCGCACAAATCCCAAATGATCTTATGGAAGCCGCCAGAATCGACGGCTGCAATGCGTGGCATGTATTCAGAGAAGTTGCGCTCCCCCTGGCGCGCCCAGCCATTTCCACGGTGCTGATTTTCAATTTTCTTACATCATGGAACGAATTCGCCTTCGCATTGACCCTGTCGAACTCACGAACGGCAACGCTTCCCATCGCATTGAACAACTTCAAAGGAGAACAAGGTAGCCTGGACATTCCTGTCATGTGCGCCGCACTTGCCATCACGGTCATTCCCATGCTACTCGTGTATATCTTCGCACAGAAGCACATCATCAACGGACTGACCGCTGGTGCCGTCAAGGAATAAACGGTATCAGATGTTAGCGCAAGCGTCTGTAGAGTTCAAAGAATCGATCCTCGTATTCCTCGAAAATGCCGTAATCGCGCAGTTTTCTGCCAAGATCATCGGCTTTTGACAGAGTATCCGCCAAAGCGAAATCCGCGTCTATCTCGTTGCGCACCGCCATTGGGATTCCGTTGCCTATCGACAACAGCCCCTGCCCTGCCATCTGCTGTGCATTATACGGTGCAGAACGCTGGATCAACGCATTGATGAATGCCATCAACGACACCTCCCAGAAGGCATCTGGGCCAATCAGAACCCCCTGGACTGCGCTAAGTTCGTCTTGGGCCGCCGCAGCAATCTGATTAGCGACTTCCTCCGCATCGCCGCCGACTTCCTCCTCATTGTGCTCCTCCTTCTCGAAACATAGACCATACTGGATGATTCTCAGCGTGTCTTTTCTGGACATGACCTCCTCCAGATAACTACGGGCATCCTCCCCAAAATTTTCAAGCATCTGATGCTGGAAATAATGAGGCGTGATCACCCGAGGACGAGCCGCCTTGACAATTCCACTGCGAATCTTCAGGCGAGATTCGCCTTCCTCCAGAGGCGAAACGACATGATACATGACATTTGTCTCGCCAAAAGTCTCCAGAAGTTTCGGCGGCATATAGACC
>JAGCTA010000453.1 GCA_017963875.1 Victivallales bacterium
CTGGGCAAAAATCTGCAATCGCCTGCATATCTGGGACTACGTCATCAACTATGGACATAACACCATGCCCTTCCCGAACTTCCGTGTGCTGGCACCGAACATCGACTTCTTCCTCCGCAACCATGTGACCAGCGTTTTTGAAGAGGCCAACTACTTCAGTGACGGTGGCGAATTTGCGGAGCTGCGCGCCTACGTGATTGCCAAGCTACTATGGGAACCGACATACGATGTCGACAAGGCAATCAGGGAGTTTACGGATAACTACTACGGCAAGGCCGCGCCTTTCATCCGCGAGTACCTGCGCTGTTTGCACGACGAGGTCTGCAGCCAGAAGGATGTGCATATAACCATCTACTCTCCACCAAAACATTACCTGAACGACGAACTGCTGGCCAAAGCCACCGTGCTTTTCCAGCAGGCACAGGAGGCCGTGAAGGACGAGCCGACGCATCTATTCCGCGTTCAGGTCGCCTATCTGCCCATCATCTACGCCAAGCAGATGTTGAGCAGATTACGTCTGGTGGACGGCAAGCTCGTGGCGAATGCGGACAATTCACAGGAGCTGGACTTCTTCGAAAAGATTGCCAGGAAGGCAAACATGACTCAAGTCGCCGAGAACTTGCAAGGGCGACTGGAGAATTGGCTGTCAACACGGCGCATCAGGCAGAAGGGGCTCGAGGTCGTGACCTTGAAGAACGGCATCCTGTCCGTGGATGTCCTGCCTGGTTTTGGCGGTCATGTCTGGCGGGTGCGTTTGGTGGATGGCCTCTGCATCTTGCGAACGGAAGGGGATGACGCCAAAGGCTACCTGCCATACGACGAATGCAACGGCTATGAGGAGTATTCCAATCTGGAATACCGCCGCGCAGGCTGGGAAGAGCCATTCATGGTGAAAGCGAAGGGGACTGATTTTGTTGAAATGGAAGCAACGCTGCAGGACGGCGTCATCGTAACGCGTCGTGTTGAACTGGCGGGAAACTCCTTCAAGGTGGCATCGAAATACACGTCCAGGACCTTGTCAGGCAAACGCGCCTTCCGCACGCATCCCGTATTCACCGTGCCGCGTCCGCAGGATGCGTGCCTGACAATCTGGACGGCAGATGGCACGGCAAAAAGCGAGAAGCTTGGTGAGTTGCGAGCCCCCGCTGAAGACTGGCAAATCTGGCTGAGGGATGCCTGGGAAGTCCTTTTGCAAGGCGCAAAAAAGCCACAAGGCCGCTGGCAGTTGAGCTATCAAACGGTAGACAAGCGCAAATGTGTCATCACCAATACGTTCAATCCAGAGGATGTCGCTTTTTGCTATCTGCATCTCTCTCTGCCGAATCAGCACATCACTCTCGAGCAGTGGAGCGCTGCCAAGGATCTGACGACGACGAACGGCCCGTCCATTTCCAACACCTACACGGTTGACGTGAAATAATGCTTTCCGGATTTTCTACGCCAGTGTTGTGATGGTATTGACACAGCGTAATCCCGAAACAAGCATCCAACAAAATACCCACCATGACCGCATTTGCATTAAATGTTTGCGATTTCGGTGCCAAAGGCGATGGCATCAGCGATGACACGGCAGCCATACAAGCCGCCATTGACTACGCGACACAACGGGGTGGTGGGCGTATCTGCTTCCCTTACACGCCCTGTGGCTACCGCCTAGACTCACCAGGCATTGAGACTTACAATGGCCGCCTTGTCCGTTCACAGCTTGTCATTCCGCCTGGCGACCAAAACATTTTTCTGGAAGGCGAAATGCCTTGCCGCCTTCTCAACGCATATTTCGTGCGCAAAAAGGATGTTGACATTTATGGACCGACGCGATTCGGCAACATCCGCAATGACAATACATTCCTTTTCTCGACCTGGACGCCACCCGAGGTACATAATCCTGAAGAACGCCCATGGTCGATACTCGCAGCTCCAGAGGGCGACCATTTCAATGGCCATTTTTGCACGTGGAATTTCTCTATCGCCAATCTGGAATTCAGGGTCCACCTTGACCATGACAAGATGTATCCCATCCAGAGCGCAGTCAATCTCCAAAACGTCGCCCGTGCACATGTAGCCGACTCCCAGTTCTGCCTGGATGACCAAATCGGTGACACGATTCTGGACAAGGAACTACAGGAAAATCCCTGTCACACTTGTGGACTGATGATGTCAGGGGATCAAAACGACAATAACACGCTGCGCAATGTGGCCGTGCAGGGCTTCAAATACGGTTTTGTGCTTAGTGAACACGTCATAGCGGATTTCCTCTATGTGCACAACTGCGAGGAAGGCATCACCTTCCACGACTCCTCCCATATATCATCTATCCAGCATATTACGGCGCAGCACAACAAACGTATCATAAGTACCACGACAACGAAGCTGTTCGGTCATGCCAAAGGCCCATGCGCCGTCGAAATCGGCAGCCTTAACTTTGAGTCGGGCCGTGGTCTCTCACCCGTGGTTGACGCCTTGGAATATGGCGTCTATGACCCTGAAAACCGTCTGCGTGGTTATGTTAAATGGTATCAGCCATGGGGCGAACAGGCTTTTCCCGTCAAAGGCGCGGAAAATTTCCATATCACCCATTTTGGTGATTGAGCATGTCATCAAATGCACAACGAGCATAGATACGACCTTTCCCCAAACCTGTGGCCATGAAAGCCGCAAAGCCAGAACTGCGGATTTCATCTTTTGTCAGTAGCGGACGCTTCTGAAACTGACGACGCAGGAGAGTGTTTGCAAGGACAGATTACTGAAAAGCAAAGTCATCGTCGAATGTCTCGCGCACAAGATAGGTCTTGCCAACTCTACGGCGTCCGTAGACGGCAACGAACTCTGATTCGTCTGATGACAGCGCTCGCAGCAGCATTTCCTGTTCACTCTTCCTTCCAATCATTGCTTGAACCTCAAAAATGCTTTATAATGTGCTAAAAGTTCCTAAAAAGACAAGTTTTAGCATGATATAGCAGGAAAACATAGTTGAAACACGTCTAAAAGTTGTTTTTTTACATTGCTGCGATAAATCCCTCCGCGATTGATATTATCGCAATGTGGCATGACTGAATTTAGCCACGCTTGTTCCGTTGTAGCCTTGGCAAAGCCGCGACAGAGGCACAGGACCTTAGCCATGAGACCATCAGATTGTCGCATGTCGCAGTCCTCGGGTTGTCGAATCGTCGTTCGTCGAAAGTCATTGGGCTGTCGGCTGTCGAAAGACGAATGTCCCGCCGAAGTTTGCCTGCTCAACCGAACTTCACCGCTCTCACTTGATACGGTGCCAGCTGCACATCGCATAAAAGCTTTTCGCCTGTGAGGATGTCCGTGCCTGGCTTCTGCAATGTCACACGACCACCCTTCCCTGCATATTCAACCAGGAAAGTACCGTCGCCAGCATCGCCGTGGCGCGGCGATACGACGATTGCGTCTCCATCGCCGAAGCCGTGCGCAATGCCTGCGGCATCCATTGCATACGACAGCAGTTTCCGCATGGTCGCGCGGCCAGGAGTCGCACCAAGAAGAAGCACGCGCCCCTTGCCGATGTGGCGTTCCAGCAGCACCGCCTTGCCAAGCAACACCGAATGCGGGGAAACGGTAACTGTCGCTAAAGTGCCTTTTCCCGCTTCATATAGTTCGTTCCAAATGCCGATTTCAAACGGCGTTCCGTCCGTCCACGCGCATTTCAGCGCCGATTCCGTATCTGGCACTGAATAGTCCCAATGAACGTTCAGCATGGACTCAAGCGTGCCCAGTGGTCTGTCGCGGAATTTCGCTCCCCATTCATCGCGAATATCGGTCATCGGACCAACAATCCACACGCCACCTGCCTCGACCCATTTGCGTATACGTTCCGCCAAATCTGGCTCCAGATAGAATACGAACGGCGAAATCAACAGCTTGTGGCTGCTGAAATTCTGCGCCGTCTCAAGAATATCGGGACGGACGCATTCATCAAGAAGCGGACGGTAGAAACTGTCGCAGAAGGAATCGTAATACTTGAATTCCTTGTGAATCGGTTGTACAAAAACCGTATTCCATGTGCGCGAGGGGAAATGGACGGCGATTTCCGAGACGACTTTCGTGCCGTTGATGAAATCCGCGGCTTTTCGGAATCCCCGCCCGACTTCCTGCACTTCGCCGAAAGCGTGCATCGGTCGTCCAGAGGCGGAGAGGACCGCGCCGTGCATCAACTCATGGCCAGCCCAATGCGTCCGCCAGAGCCAGTAGAGATTCGCCTCGCCGCCGAGCGCAATTGGCAGCCACGAATTGGCCGTGCAGTAGCCGTCAGGCTTCAGTGTCTGGTTGATGGCGGTGCTGCCGTTCCATGTCGTCGATGTCTCCGTGTTCCAGAAGGGTCGCGGAAGATAGTTACGGACAAAGTCAAACCACAGAACTGCCTTCCAGAGGTTTTCGGGGATGTTGTAGTGGTTGAACTGCGCAATGTCAAGTTTGCTGGACAAATCGGCATAGTCCAAACCATTGAACGGCATCGTATCCGTGCCGACAGGGACATCGCCGACAATGGCGTGGAGGATGTCCGCCTGGCCATGGACGAACTCGATGACGGAGTGCTGCTGGAAGATGACCCACTCCTGGAGGATGTGCGGATTGGTCCAGGCGTTTCGCGGTGGATTGATTTCATCGAAATCCGAATACTCCTGGCTGAATACTGTCAGATTCCACGCGCTGTTGAGCGCGGTGATGTCGCCGTTGAACTTGCGTTCAAGATGACGCCTGAACGCTTCGGCGCAAATCGGGCAGAAGCAGCCCAGTTCGGGCGAATAGACTTCGTTGTCAATCTGCCAGCCGATGACATTCGGGTCTCCTGCGAACTCGTGCGCCATCTTCTCTACAATGCGATGACCATAATGCAGATAATGCGGATTCCTGAAACAGCAGTGACGCCGTCCGCCGTGCTCGACGCGATGTCCATCCTGCATTTCCTTCACAACGTCAGGGAATTTGCGAAGCAGCCAAATGGGCGGCGTGGCCGTCGGTGTACCAAGTATCACAGCAATACCCGCCGCGCCAAGCGCATCTACAACGCGATGCAGCCAGCCAAACTCGAAAACGCCGTCCGACGGCTCCATCCTACTCCAGGCGAATTCTGCAATTCGCGCGACATTCATGCCAGCCTCCTTCATTTTGGCGATGTCTTCGTCAAGTTGTTCAACGGGCCAGTCTTCTGGATAATAATCGGAGCCAAGATACGGAGGTGTGAATCGTTTGCTGTTCATAAATGCAAAATAGATGTGGTGAATGCTTACTGAATATACCTAACTGGATGAATTTGGACAATACTATGGCTTTTCTCTTCCAGATTGCAAGCGGTCCTGTCAAGACATTTTTGGGCATTGTATCAATTTCGGCTCACATCACGTCAATTTTGTAATTGAAAAAACTAACCAAACTCCATTTAGCAAATCCAATGGCTTAATCCGTTTTCATTGATAGCAGAGCAAGAGATGCTATATTATACATTGTCCGCGCGTAAAAAACTCAAACATAAACAAACATGTCAGTCTTTGCATTTACACTCATCGTCATCTCCGCCCTGCTCCACTCCTCATGGAACCTGGTGGCGAAGAAAAACCACATGTCCGTGGCATTCTATACGCTCATCTGCACGACTTGCACGCTGATATGGAGCCACGTCCTATTGTGGACTCCCGTGCCTGTCAGCGTGCTGCCTGCGCGTTTTTGGGTACTGCTTGGTCTCAGCGTCCTGTCGGACCTCGTCTATTGCACTGGTTTGTCGTTTACCTATCGCACGATGGAAATGTCAACAGCGTATCCCGTGATGCGAGCATTGCCGATTCTCATGACATTGATGGTCACAGCGCTTCTTGGATGGGGCGAACCACTGTCACCGATTGCCATCTGCGGATGCGTTGTCCTGTTCTGTGGCTGCCTGCTGATGCCGTTGAAGAAATTCTCTGATTTCAAACTATCAAACTATCTGACCATAAGCATGTTATTCGTATTATTGACCGCTCTCGGCACGACTGGCTACACGGTTCTCGACAAGCAGGCTCAGGCAGTCATGTCAGAAGTGGTTGACGGCTATGCGAAGCCGATTCGCTCACTGACATTCTATATTCTTCGCAGTTGCTCGCTTTCAAGCACACTATGGCTCGTGGTGCTTTTGACCTCGCCGCTTCGGCGGGATTTGTTCCAACTGATTCGCTCCAAGAACTGGCAACCTTGCGTATGCGGCCTGTGCGCCTCTGGCACCTACGTGCTTGTGCTGATTGCAATGAACTATGTGACAAACGCGACATACGTCCAATGCTTCAGGCAGTTGGGGTTGCCTTTCGGCCTTATCGCGGGCATCATCTTTCTGAAAGAATCAAGCACATTGACAAAATGGCTGGGCGTTGCGCTCATCCTGGCGGGTCTGACACTGACGGTGCTATAGCCCATGGTCTCCGCAGAAAAGGACATGAATGATGTCGGACAGGCTCGTGCCGCGCACCGTCTGGCACAATTCACAGCACGCTGGCAAGCACGGCGTGACAACTTCAGCCGTTGGAATGGAAACTCATGGTGGGCACGAGGAAGCATCATTTCCCCAGAAATGCGTGGATGGTACAACAGTTTTCTGCCGATAGACGACTACCTTGCAGATCTGCGGCTCCTTGCATTGGATTTCCTTGGAGATGATTCGCTGGTGCCGTCCGTGCTCCACAAAGGATCAGTTTCTTTTCTATCCCTGCCTGATTTCTGGGCTTCGCTCAATGACAACTTTGCGGGGCGCGTCTGCTTCAAGGCGGATGAACTCCTCGAACTCTGGTGCAACCTCGCCGACCCAGCCCGTATGGGAACGGCGTCTGGACGATATATGGCACAACTGTCTCAAGTTCAGAAAATCGCATCAGGGAAGACAGCATTGCGCTTGCTGGACCTGGGCTGCGGTGTCGGTCTGGGGACATACGAGGCCACGGCGGTCTGTGGCAAAAGGTGCCATCAGGTCGATTCCATAGGCGTGACAGCCGAGGGCTTGGAGGCTTGGATGGCGACCAATCGCTGCCTACCGCATACAAGAAAACGCGAGCGGCAGTTTCCCGCGTCCCTGCCCGATGGAGCTCGTGTTGAATTTCGCAAAGGGTTGGCTGAAGCATATTCAGACAATACAACTTACGACATCATTCTCTGCAATGGCCTTGCAGGAGGTCGTTTTCTCAATCACACCGACCAGTTTTCAGGGCTTCTGGCGACATTCGACAGAATGCTGAAGCCCCATGGAAATGTGCTTCTAAGCAACCATTTCCACGAAGGCAGCCGATGCGATGTCGAAACTTTGATGCGCCAAGCCGCTCAAAGGGGATGGCTCATCAAAGGAGATTGGCAAAACCTATCCATGGAAAAATGAGTTTCATATCATAACAATCATTTCAACATAAAACAGGAGAAACCATGCGTAAATCATTATTATATGCAATTTTGCAACTTATCGTTTTATCGCTATGCGGCTGCAAATCATTCGAGCCACCGCCGCGCCCCGTCGCATACGTTTTTCCAACTGTTCGGGAAATGTCCAGCCTCGAAGATTTGGAAGAACGGAATGTGTCCATTCAAGAAATTCAGAATTGGATGGCCCGCGCAGGCATATATGATGAACTCCGCGCATACGGCATGACCGATGACGATTGGCACCTGCTCGCTCGAGGCCTCAGGCGTGGTGGCTACGCCGAACTGGACGCCCGCAAGACCAGGCTTGGTTTCCGATGGATTACTATCAGTTGCCTCAAAAACGGCAGCACGGAAGTGATGATCGGCTACGACCACGACAGAGGAAAAGCCATACGTGCAGGGATGGTCTGGCAGCCATACGTCCTCGAAGAAACCACCAGACGCTGCAACATGCCGAACATGGTCATTAGCGACGCATGGTATGGCCACGCAGGAAATACCGACCGCGAATTTCTGGCATTGAATTCCAAAAAAACTGGGAAAACTATTCTCTGGCTCAAGCGACTGGTATTTGGCAAGGTCCAGGAGACGAACTGAAATGTCATCAACCATCGTATTTGTCTGTGGTTCAAACCGCGCACGCAGCCCTATGGCGGCGGCATTGTTCTCAAAACTCCTGCATGACAGAAACGTGACTGATATCGAAGTCACCTCGGCGGGATTGAAAGCACCGCGAGGCGAGACTGTCTGCTGGGAGGCACGCGAAGCGCTTCGCCGCCTGGGGCTTGAACCGCTTGCCGTCGGTGCAACCCAATTGCTGCCGAAACTGATACGTACCGCCAGTCTGCTCGTCTGCATGACTGAAGACCAGCAGGAGCAGGCCGAAAACATGTTTCCATCGGCGAAAGGCAAAACAAGGACTCTGATGAGCGTCCTGAACTCCCATCGCCCCATTGCCGAACCAGAAAAAGGCAATCTCCAACGGCATATCGATTGCCTCAACTTGATGCGCCCCGCATTGGAAAAACTCGTGGAATTAATTGAATAACCTGTTACATTTAGTTACATCAATTTTCAGTTAAAAAGGAAAGGACACTGACATGCAATTGCTATCATCTCAGATGGAAGGTTACCTGAAGAACTCCTCCTGGATTCGCAAGATGTTCGAGGCGGGAATTGAACTGAAGAAAAAATATGGTGCAGACGCTGTCTGCGATTTCAGCCTAGGCAACCCAGACCTGACCCCGCCACCAGCCATCATCAATGCAATGAAGGAACTGTGCACCACAGTCGCCGCGCCCGCAGGGCTAGGCTATATGCCAAACGCAGGTTATGCCGATGTGCGAGAGGCACTTGCGGAATATCTAACCAAAGAACAGAAAACACAGATTTCGGGAAAGCACCTTGTGCTTACCGTTGGAGCCGCTGGTGGCCTGAACGCGTTTTTCAGGGCAACGCTGTTGCCTGGAGACGAAGTGCTCTGCCCCGCGCCATACTTCGTGGAATACGGCTTCTATGTCGGGAATTTTGGAGGCGTCTTGAAGCCAGTTCCATCCCAGGCCCCATCCTTCCACTTGGATTTGGCGGGTTTCGAGGCGGCGATTACTGACAAGACACGCGCAGTCATCATCAACAGCCCCAACAACCCCAGCGGTGTCATCTATACCATTGACGAACTCACGCGCCTTGCGGACATTCTTACGAAAGCCACCAAGAAATATGGCCGCCCCATCTACCTGATTTCCGACGAACCGTATCGTTTCCTTGCGTTTGACGGTGCAACGGTTCCGCCCATGCTGCCCATCTACACCTACAGCATCATCGTCGGCTCGTTTTCAAAGAATCTCGCTCTGGCAGGCGAACGTATCGGCTATGTGGTCTGCAATCCTGCCATCGAAGGCGTGGATGAACTCGTTGCGGGCGTCACGATGACCAACCGCATTTTGGGCTTCGTCAATGCGCCGTGCATCGGCCAGCGCCTCATGAAAGCCGCGCTGGGCACAAGCGCAGATGCCAGTGAATATATCCTGCGCCGCAAACTCATGGCTGACGTCCTCACGGATGCGGGATTGACATTCACGATGCCCGCAGGTACATTCTACTTCTTCCCGCAGGCGCCAAATTGCATGAACGACGTTGATTTCGTCAACATGCTCGCCGACGAGCGCATCCTTGTTGTGCCAGGCAGCGGTTTCGGCTATCCAGGCTACTTCCGCATCGCACTGTGCGTCGATACGAAATACATCGAACTATCCCGCGCTGGTTTCAAGCGTGCCGTCGCCAGAGCGCTTGGCAAGAACTGAACAGAATGCCCCTGGAGCAAGGAACGACTATGCACACTTTCACAGGAAAATGGATTACGACGCCCGAACTCGCGGCACTCCCCGTCTACAACGTCTTCCATCGTCAACTGGACAAATCCAACCCGCCGAACCCCTTCGCCGCCGTCCGCAACCGCCATGTGCTCTTCCGCAAAAAGTTCACGCTCGGCACTGTGACTCCGACGACTATCTTCATCACGGCGGACGACTATTACAAGTTGTACATCAACGGTCGCTTCGTCGGCCAAGGACCCGCGCCTTGTCTGCCCATCAGACATTATTTCAACGAGATGGACATCACGCCGTTCCTGCATGAAGGCGAAAACACCATCGCCGTCCACACCTACTACCAGGGGCTCATCAACCGTGTCTGGACCTCGGGCGACAACCGCCATGGCCTCATCTTCGATATCGTCGCCGACGGCAGGACCATCGCGTTCTCCGACGAGTCCACCAAACAGTGCATCCATTCCGCCTTTACAGCCTGCGGAATTGTCGGCTACGACACGCAATTCATGGAACGCTATGACGCAAACGCGCCCGAAGTCGGCTTCGAACAACCTGATTTCGACGACTCCCTCTGGCCGCTCGCCGCCATCAATACGAAAGCCGACTACACGCTATGCGCCCAAACCTCCAAACAACTTGATTTCGAGACCATCCTGCCTGAAAAGATGGTTCGGACGCGTACGGGCTATCTCATCGATTTTGGCGCCATCAACGTCGGATATCTCGAATTCTCCGCCAAAGGTCCGAAATATTCTAACATCGCAATGAAATTCGCGCAGGAACTCAATCCAGATGGCACTGTCCGCGAAAACCTCCGCGCCAACTGCCGTTATGTTGAGCATTTCGTCCTTTCAGGCGGACTCGACATCCTAAACGAGTTCGACTATAAATCCTACCGCTACGTGGAACTAATTTTGCCTACAGGCGCCGCCATTGACGAATCAAGCGTGAAATTCATCAGCCGACACTATCCATTTGACCTCAAGGCTAAATGCAAATACGACGATGCCGAACACCAGGCGGTTTGGAAACTCTGCGTCGATTCATTGCACTATGGCGTCCAGGAAGTCATCCAAGATTGCATGGAACGTGAAAAGGGCTATTACCTCGGCGATGGATGCTATACTCTCCTGACCTATTGCCTGATGACCCACGAGTTCTCGCTCATGGAAAAATTCTTTGACGACTTCTTCGACACGTCGTTTGTCAACCGAGGCCTGATGACCTGCGGTTGCTGCTCGCTTATGCAGGAAATCGCCGAGTACCCGCTGATGATGATTGAACTCGTCCCCGCCTATCTGACACTCACTGGCAATACGAAATTCATTGCTGAACGCTATGACAAGTTCGCAGACATCCTCGACTACTACCGAGAAAACTATGCCGAGGACGACGGTTTGATCAATCACCTCGACAAATGGAATGTCATCGAATGGCCAGCGAATTTCCGTGATGGCTATGCAATTGAAGCCGAAGGCAAGGTCAGCACCATCAAGCACAATGCCATCAACGCCTACTACATCGGCGCAGTCAAGGCGATGAACCGCATCGCAAAGGCTGTTGGACGGCCGCCTTACGCGGACACTGACGCTCTCGAAGACGCGTTTATCAAAGCGTTCTATCTTCCAGAGAAACATCTATTCCGCGATAACGTGCAGTCCAACCACATCAGCATGCCTGGGAATGTGTATGCAGCCTTCCACGGCATCATTCCAGACGATGGTTTCAAGACAGAATTCCTCAAATTGGTCCGCGAACGGTTCAGTGGTGGCGTGCTGCTCTTCCAGTCCTTCCCAATTTTGACCTATCTGACGCGCGAGGGCGAGGAAGAACTCGTCAAGGAGTTGCTCGTCCACAAGGACGCTTGGCCACGCACCATCGCCGAAGACGGCAAGCGCACCTTCGAGGGCTGGAGCAAGAACGACAAAAGCAACGCCTCACTCTTCCATCTGACAATGGCTCTTGCCGCCTGCTTCCTCACCGACTGGCCGCTTGTAGAGTCATATTCCTTCTGAAAGATTTCCCTCTCCCCATGAGGGTGATCTGGCGGTGCTCTGGCCTCTGCGAGGCCTTTTTCAGAGTCCGTCACCTCCCTTCATAGGGGATCGGAGCGTATTGGAAACATTCTGGAAGACAATTCCTTCATGTGCAGTCACTTCCTGGCTCGACACTGAAAAACTGCTGTTCTGAATGCGGATGTCAGCCAGTTTGAATTCATCTTCCCCAGCAAGATAATAAACCCTTTCGCAGACCATGTTCATATTATCAACGAGAATGTGTTCTCCAGATGAGGGCAATATTTCCTGAATCTCACAGTATTGAGTCCATGAAGAAAAAACAAACGCCACGTCAACGCAGACGCCGCGAATCCCAGACAAGAGGAAATATTCATTTAGTTGAGGTGTATCAGGACGCATCTTCATTCGAAACACTCGTCCAGCACCATTCACCTCGCAATTCCGCATGATAACGTTGCGGTTGTGGATTGTTTCACTGCCGCAGGTCAGGCATTGATGGCAAAACCCGAAGGTACAGTTTTCTATCAGGATATGGGTATTCGCCCCGTTTTCTGGCCGTTGGTCTGCATCGGGGCCGATGCCGCCTTTCAGTGCAATGGCATCATCATTGACTGCGAGATAGCAATTCCTTATAAGGACATATTCGCAATTGTCCAAATCGACTGCATCGGTGCTCGGCGCAGGAACTGGCTTGGCTGGCGAGGTGATTCGCAGATTCTCCAAAGTCAAACGCCGACAACGGTAATAATGCGTTGTCCAAAACGGTGAATTGCGGATTTCTACTCCTTTTATCGTGACATCATCGCTGTTGGACACATACAGGATTCGCGGACGCATCTCATCCACACCGTGACAATCAGGATTGAACTTTCGTCGAAGCCAAAAATGCCGCCAGTAAGGAAGGCCGTTTCCATCCAACACACCGTCACCTGAAATTGTGAATCCATCACAGTGGTCGGCGTTGATCAGCGCGGCGAAATAGTTCATGCTTAGCCCTGCCAGACGAGTCTGCACCAAGGCAAAGTCCGCGATTTCAGTACTGCCGAGGAGGATAGCATCTTTTTCCAGATGCAGATGAACTCCAGGACGGAAGAAAAGCGAGCCACTCAAATACGTTCCAGCGGAAAGGACAAGCGTGCCACCGCCCTGTTTCGCCACCTCGTCGATTGCCTGCTGGAGTTTTTCCGTCTGCAACACATCTGGTCTGCCTGGAAGTACTCCCATTTCGACCGCGGAAAAACTCCTGCCGCCATTAACTTTTTCTTCAGTTGGATGAGAAAACCATTCGGGAATGGGCGTTCCATCAGGAAAACACAAAGAAAGACTTTCTTCTGACATATCGGTATCCTTTTGGGGACAAAAATGTTATGGGAATAAAGACCGTATTTTACAATAATCCACTTGGGAACAATTACAAACTGGTAGCGGATTTTACTCAAATTGGAAAAATGTTCCCAAAATAAGATATTTCTGTTAGAAAAATGTTCCAAAAACAATATATTTTTATTGGAAAAATGTTCCAAAAACAGTCGGAAAAAGAATTTGCCATTCCAAATGCCTGGGTCGTCAGCGGAAGCGGCAACGTCGAAAGGACTTGCGACATCATTTACCTACCTATTTACTTTTTGATGTTTCTTAAACGCAATTCGTTTGAAAAGCCGTTGATTTATAAAGTCGAGTAGATGGAAATGAAAAATCACGA
>JAGCTA010000454.1 GCA_017963875.1 Victivallales bacterium
GCCTCCTTGATTTTCTTCATGGAGGAAATGAAAATCGGCACGGCAATATGGTCGGCGTTCGGCTTCGGATTGTGGAACGGATAGATTTCAGGCGAGAAGTTGTCGCTGAACGGCGCGTATGGCGTAAACGTCGGCTTCGAGAGCGGCCCCATGCCGTCCGCCTGCGTCGTGAGGCGATACGGGTCGATCGCCTTGACGGCCTGGTAGCGTGTTTCCATCTGGTCAGGCGTCACGAACGCCTGCGTGTCGTCACCCGTATCCCAGGCGATATGCTTCAGGTTATTCTGGAGGACGACCGCACGCGCCACCCTGCGGACATCGTTGTCGCACGCATTTGCCGTACTCGCGCAAAGATACAACTTGACATTGTGCTTGTCAGCCGCAGCGAAAAACTCGGCGGAGTCTGGAACCGTCACATTGTAACTGCTGTAATGTCGTGCGAAGTTCATTCCGCATTCCTCGAACATCTGGAAAAGGCGGTCGTAACTATTGCCGTTGTGTGCGTTTTTCCCGACGCAAGCCATGCCAATCGGGAAGAACGGCTTGCCGTCAATCAGCGTCATGCCGTCGTCACGCATGGTGACAATATTCGTCTTGCGCGTCTCACCGATAAAATGGACAAGTTCCTCATGCGCCTCCACGCCATTGATGTCCTTCATGAAAACCGAAATGAAATTCAGGCCTTGTTTGAATCCGTCGGGCGGCGTGACCGTCACAGTATCGCCTCTGATGGATGAAAATCCCATGGCATTTTCATCGTTGAGTTTCAGTTGCGTAAGGATTGGCGTGACGCCAATGTTTGTGTGCATTGAGAAACGGAAAGGAGCCTTCGTGTCCAGCGTCGGCGAAGTGCTGAGTCGGCGCGCATGCGGCAACGGGTCCAATGCGGGGATATCGAAATGCGCCAGAGTCTTGTCGCCGATGGTTATCCTTTCAAGGGACGGCGTCGTCATGCCGTCGCCGAGCAGTTTGATGCGCAGACGTATGTATTTCGTATCTGCTGGGAATTTCAGCGGAGAAAAATTGTTGACATACCAAATATGCTCCACGCCATTGGGGCCAGCAAACGGTGTCCAGGACTTCTCCGAACCATAGATGTCATTGCTCGTCGAAATTTGGAAGGCCGCGCGATTTTTCCCATGAAAATCGCCTTTCACGACAACCGTGCTCACATCTGGCACGGGAATCACGCACGAAAGGCACTCGCCTTCCTGGCTGTAGCCGTGGTTTTCTGGCAGAACCGACAGTTTAGCCTCGCTCAACGCGATGTATTCGCCTTCCTTCAGGTCAGGCAAGTCCACGCCGAGCATCAGTTCGACAGCCACCGCACCGTCTGGAATCTCGCCATAGAAATCCTTCACGGCGAAGTCCCTCATCGACACATTGAACTGGAACGGTATGCGATAGGCGAACTCCTTGCCTTGGCTGTCGTACCAGATCAGTTGGTTCATCCAACTGCCGTTGTGCCCCCAGGTACATTTCATCGACTGATTGTTGCTGCGGACCTTGACGCTGACGATGAATTTCCTCGCGCCTTCGGGCAGCGTGAAACGTTTGGTGCGGAGTTCCCATGCCGTGTCGAATTTCTTTATTGTCGCTGGATCGATATCAGGATTCCGCGTGATGACCATGCACTTGACGCCGTCCATTTCGCCGTATGCGATCTTTGTCAGGTTTTCATAGACCTTTGGCTCGATCCACTGGTCGTTCGCCTTTGTGAAATGCTCATCGACAAGCACTGTGCCACCTGCAGGTGCAAGGGTCAACTTGCCGTCGATTATTCGCAGATTTTTCATGTCCCAGATAGACGAACTCTGCGCGTTCAACAACAAAACAGCCACGATCAGCGGCATCAGCAATTTCATCGACTTCATTTCCTGCTCCTGATTTACTTGTTTGTACAAATGCAATAAAACTCTTCGCGGCAGAACCGAGAGGAGTTTTTTTGTTATTCCATCATCAAATGGCTATGAAAACGTCACTTGGTAAGCGTGATCATAGAGGAATTGTCCTTGCCCCAGCAAACCAGATTGGTGATGGCTATGCCGGCTGTGTCGGCATAGCCCTGGTTCTTGTATTCGATCATCATCCTCTGGAGGAACGCCATGCCGCTGTTGATGGATTCGACATGGCCGTCCAGGAACGCCGAATTGCCGCTGCCGCCATGGTTGCCCATGGAAGCGAAAGAGGAATTCTCGCCTGAACCGATCTCCGTATGATTGCGGGTGCGGATGCACTGCCACTGACATGATGGATCATTGTTTTTCATATAGGTATCGCTCATCATCGGATAGTCCGTCGGTTGCTTGACAAGCCCTATCATCAGTGCAACGGAGTTATACGTGTCAGCCCCCCACTTGAAATTCACCGTCACATTCTTGGGCGACGTACCATAGCGCTGACCATATCCCATATAGCGGTTCGTTCTTGTATATTTGAACGGATGAATGGAAGGACAGCAGCATTCGGTCGGGTTTGAACCTAGGTAGTTGTTCGGCATGTCGCCATAGCCACCACACAGGATGCCGATCCAATCCGTCCCCTGCTTGCGGTTGATCACGATAGTGTCGTTACTGTCAGATGCATACAAAAGCGTGGCCATCATGCACTGCTTGAGGTTGCTCGTGCAGGAAATGCTGCGCGCTTTCTCACGCGCCTTGGCAAGAGCAGGCAGCAGCATCGCCGCCAGAATGGCGATGATGGCGATGACGACGAGCAACTCAATCAATGTAAAACGTCTGTTCTTCATCTTAAATCTATCCTCTTGTATTTTGGACTATTGAATAAGAAAAATCAAAATTAAATTTTATCCCCCAAAAATCACTTTTCTCTAAAGAATAAAAAGGAGTACTATTTGCTGATCGTGACGAGATTGCTATTGTCCTTGCCCCAGCAGGTCAGAGTCGAGACAGTGACGCCGTTTGCCGTCTTGTATCCATGGTTGGCATATTCGATCATTGCCTTCTGTAGGAAGGCCGCGCCGCTGTTGATGGACTCCACATGGCCATCCAGGAACGAGAAGTTGCCGCTTCCGCCATGGTTTCCGCAGGAGAAGAAGCACGAGTCTTCATATGTACCGACTGATGTCTGATTTACCAGGCGGTTGCACATCCACTGGCAGGGTGCCTTTTCCCAATTGGACATGTAGGTATCGGCCAGCATCGAATAACTGCTTGGCTGCTTGACGAGGCCGTTTATCTGGTAACATGATGAATACTGGTCGCCAGGAACAGTGCTGATGGTCACGACATCCACAGGTGCGACAGAATAGCGCAGGCCGTAACCCATGTACATCTGCTCGTTTTTGTTGTACTTGAATGGTTTGACCGACGTGCAGGCGGCTTCAGGTGGATTGGCGGCTAGGTAGTTCGTGTTCATGCCACTATAATAGCCGTTCAAGATGCCGACCCAGTACGTCCCCTGCATGCGGTTGGTCATCAGGATGTCATTGTTGTCAGCACCGTAGAACAGATAGGCCAACATGCATTGTTTCAGGTTGTTCGTGCAGGAAATGCTGCGAGCCTTCTCACGTGCCTTGGCAAGCGCGGGCAGTAGCATGGCCGCCAGAATGGCGATGATGGCGATGACTACCAGCAGTTCAATCAAGGTAAAGCGTCTGTGCTTCATAATGTTATCCTTTCCGTTGGTTTATCAAAAAAAGTCACTGTATTATTATACAAAAGTGAAAGATAAATTTCAAGTTTTCCATCATCAATTGTAATCATTCCACCTAAGAATTATATTATAAATTGTTAAAAAGCAGACAAGGACGATACGGAAATGCCAGAAAACAAAAAGAAAAAAGACAAGGAAAAATCGGGGAGCCGAAATATCGCCCAGAATAAAAAAGCCTACCACGATTATTTCATTAAGGAGAAATTCGAGGCGGGCATTTCATTGACAGGCACAGAAGTCAAATCCTGCCGCGCCAACGGCGTCTCATTGATGGATTCCTATATCACCGTTGAAAAAGGCGAATTGAAACTGATTGGCGTCCATATCGCCCCATACGAATTTGGCAATAGGCTGAATCATGAGCCACGGCGGACACGCACATTGCTGATGCATCGACGTGAAATTCTCCGACTCAAAAAGAACATAGAGCAAAAAGGGCTGACATTGATTCCGCTATCGTTCTATTTCAATGCGCGCGGAAAAGTCAAAGTCGAAGTCGGGCTTTGCCTTGGCAAACAGGCGCACGACAAACGCGATGCACTCAAGGAACGCATGGACAAGCGGGACATGCAACGCGCCGTAAAGCGATAGTCACTCAAACAACCTAATGATAGAATTCAATGCACAATGAGAGTTTCGGATTTTGATTACGACCTTCCACAAGAACTTATCGCGCAGACACCTGCTGAAAAACGCGATGGTTCAAGCATGTTGACGCTGAATCGCGTCAGCGGTTCATACGAACTTCATTCCTTTAGGGACATTGTCAAGTATATCCAGCCAGGCGATTGTCTCGTCCTGAATGAAACGCGCGTCATTCCCGCCAGATTATGGGGGCACCGCCCTACAGGAGGTCGTGTCGAGGCATTCATGCTTGAAGCCACCAAGGATGGCTGCTGGAAGGCATTTCTTCGGCCTGGGCGCAGACTGCCCGTCGGCAGTAGAGTCGAGTTGGACCAGGCGCAATGCGGCGGTTTCAGCGTTGTCGGCAAGGACAGTGAAGGGACATTTACCGTCCGCTTCGACCAGCAGGATGTTCTTTCCATTTTGGAACACTATGGCAAAATTCCCCTCCCCCCATATATTTCACGTGAACCAGACAACAATGACAAGGAACGCTACCAGACCGTCTATGCCAAAGTTCCTGGCGCGGTCGCAGCACCAACCGCAGGGCTGCATTTTACGCCTGAGATATTGGACACGCTACAAGCCAAAGGCGTTCGAATCGCCCGATTGATTCTTCATGTTGGCGCGGGCACATTCAAGCCAGTCTCCTGCGAGAACATCGAAGACCACGTCATGCACGAGGAAAGTTATGTGCTGCCCAAAGAATGCGCGGACGCCATCAACGACACCCATTCGTCAGGAGGAAAAGTATTTTGCGTCGGCACGACGACTGTTCGAGTCCTCGAGACTTGTGCGTCTGAATCCGAGCTAGGAAAAGTCGTCCCACAGGAAGGTCGCACGCGGATTTTCCTCTACCCGCCATACAAGCCCAAAGTCGTTGACGGCCTTCTGACCAATTTTCACCTTCCTCAGTCCACGCTGCTTATGCTAGTCTGTACCTTCTGCGACCATGATCACGTAATGGCGGCCTACAAGTATGCAGTAGAACAACGGCTGCGTTTTTTCAGTTATGGCGACTGCATGCTGCTGTTGCCTGAAAACAGATGACGGAGCGTCCCCATGGGAATATGGATAGTCAGCAGATGCCTTCTCGGAGAACGCTGCCGCTATGACGGGCAGACGAAAGACAGTCCTGCCATAAGGGATTTCCTGAATTCAAAACATGCGGAAATTATCTCCATTTGCCCTGAATGCGACTGCGGCATGCCCTGCCCTCGTGCTCCCATGACCCTGGGGGAGACGGGTGGAAAACTCCATCTGACGGATGCCAGCGGTAATGACCACACCCAGCAAATGGAATGCTGGATATCAAAGCGGATGGACGAACTTGCGCCTTTGACCATCCAAGGATGCATCCTGAAATCACGAAGCCCAAGTTGCGCATACGGAACGGTGCAGATTGATGGTCGGGAACGCCCAGGCAATGGGCTTTTTGCCGATGCCCTACGCCAGAGGTTCCCAAACCTGCTGATACAAAGCGAAAGGAATTTTACCGGCGGAGAAGCCCAACTTTCCCCTGAAAAACTCCTCGACAAAGTCCAGGAATGCGTCAGACGCCTGCTGGCCAGCAGCCCC
>JAGCTA010000455.1 GCA_017963875.1 Victivallales bacterium
GCTGGGCGCAAGGCAAAGCAAGTCGCCATGGCCGCCACGGTCTTCAAATTGATGGGCGTATTTATTGCCATACCATTGTTCTATGTCAACTGGAATGGCCATCCATGCCTCATGGAACTTATCAACCAACTGACCGCAGGCGATGTCTTCAACGCGTATCATGAGAACATCGGGCGCCATCTGGCAAATGCGCATACGGTTTTCAATATTCTGAATGTCGCGCTATTCATTCCTTTGACAGGTCTTGTGGTCAAACTCACGCTGCTGCTCATGCCTGATACCACAAGCGATGCCGTAGAAGACAATCACCTCTGCCGTCTAGAAAATCATCTTCTGAACACGCCATCCGCCGCACTTGACCAGGTTGTCATCGCCCTCACGACAATGACACGAGCCGCCGTTGACCTGACCCGTGAGGCAACGGAGGCGTTTATTCAGGGCAACACCGCCATTGAGGCAAACCTGCGAAAACAAGAAAACCGAATCGACGAGGCGCAGAAGGACATCATCGACTATCTCGTCCAGTTGACACGCCGAAACCTGACGGAAAACCAATCGTCTGCCATTCCCCTTTTCATGCACTGCGTGAATGATGTCGAGCGAATTGGCGACCGCGCCATCAATATCTATGACCTCATCAGCCAGATGCCCTCCATTGAAAATGGCATGATCGACCCGAAAAACACCGACGTGACCGATATTTCCAAGGAAAGCAAACTCTCCATCCGCGCCATCATGGAAATCTCCGAAATCTGCGATTCAATCACTAACATGGCCGAACTGCTGATTGACGGATTAAAACGTAATGACGAGGAGGCCTTCAACAAGGTGATGAAGCGCGAGTCCGAAATCAAAAACCTGACCTCTCGTTTTGAACATAACCATGAAGTACGTCTGAAAACTCAGGATTGCACCGTCCAGAAAGGAATTGTCTTTGTGGAGGCTCTGGCGAATCTGGAGCGCATCAGCGCACATCTGGCCAACCTCGCCGAACGCGCCCGCGACATGGCACAGCACCGCATGACGTTCTAGGCAAGTTGCTCTCTTTCCAAAGGAGTATGCTTTGACTGCGCTTCGCGCAGTTCACAGGACATGCAAGCGGAAGGGATAAATTACGCTATTCACCCTTATGAACTGCGCGCAGTTCATAGGACAAGCAAGCGGAAGCGCTAATAAGAGCATCATGCCACGTGAATTTATGCCTGGCACCGTTTTCCATGCCGCAGAGGATAAAAGAGCCTGCGGCGTTTACAGGTGTCACTTGCTTCTGGGCATATATCTGAAACTCGTGTTTTGAGCGTTGCTGGCAATGATTTCAGCACAGCCTGGGAAGGGGAAATGTGCCCCAAAGAAGAGCGCATCCATCTTCAGAATATCCAAGCGCGACTGGACAGCGGTCTTCGGGTCGGAGTCATAGCGTGCGCAGAATGTCGGATGGGGGACTTGAAGTTCGACGGCGTGGAGGATGTCTCCGACAAAGGCGATTTGCTTTCCTTGGGGAATCTGAAGGAAGAATACCGTGTGACCAGGCGTATGCCCCGCTTTTTTGACAGGGACGAGGCCTGCAGGCAGATTTGAGTCGAATTTGAAAAGTTCCATGCGTTGCTGATATGGCTTCAGGTACTTGGCCAGTTTCGCGCGATTTGCATCCTTCCGCCATGCATCGAATTCTTCCTGTGCAATGAAGAGTTTTGCATTGGTGAACAACGGCTTGCCGTTCCAGAGCAATCCTCCGACATGGTCTGGGTGGATATGGGTGATGAAAACGCCTTTGACGGCTGTCTCGTCAATCTTCAACTTGTTTAGTTTGTTGCGAAGGGAGCCGCGCGCCTGGTCATTCCCCGCGTCAATCAGATAATACTCGCCATGGTATTTCAGCAGGAAAACGTTAATGGACGATTCGTAGTTCTTTGCCGTCTGATGGAAGGAGGATTGTCCATAATCGGAAAAAAGTGACGCCTGATGCCGTGCAGGTGAATCCTGAATACAGGTGACAGAGTAATCTTGAAATTGGAACGTGGCAATGTCGGCAGCAGTCAATGCTCCAAATGAACAGAGGAAATACAGGAGAGAGCGTTTAATGATCTCAATGCAGGTCATGGCTTTTTTCTCTTTTTTGTTTGGAAATAATATACTTTGGTTCCATTGAGGTTCTAGAGCGGCTAGAGGTTTTTAGAGGTGGTCTGCCTGATATTATTTCCCCTTTTCCTGTGAACTGCGCGAAGCGCAGTTGGAGAAAATGGCTACGGTGCCCACTGGCCATATTCCCATTGAACTTTGGATTTGAAGAAATTGCCCATGTAGCCAATTTGAAATGCGGGGCCATCCGTCTTGGGAGCAATAGACGAACCTCTCTTCTTTACATGTTGAAAACACGTAATCACAGGGAACATGGCCTCATCATATTTACCTTCCTGAAACTGAATTTCCTTTACCTCGCCAAGTGTCAAATCTCCTGATGGAAGAGTAAGATCAGGAAACCAACTTGATGCAGTAGAAGCCGCTAGTTTTCCCGCACACATCTGGTAAAGATAACTACAACCTGGCCATGCAACTTTCTCCTTTAAATCAGTTTTGGTGGCATCTTGAGCCGCGACATTTGGGCCAGGAAATTTGGTTGTATTATCACCTACTGTCCGCGTCCAGCCATTAACATTTCCACAAGTCACAGAATCATACATATTTTCACCATCTGCGTTTCTATCAAATGGATGCGGATCCCCACTCCATTTATTTGGCACCATCGGGCATCGATGGACCTTGGAAGTGTTGACATACCCAGGATACAGAAAAGTCAGCCAATATGGCCATGCATCGCGATTATCTGCCTTATACATCATGCAGCCTAGCCCAAGTTGCTTCATCTGGTTCATGCATTCCGTCTCTTTAGCCTTTTCCCTTGCCTTTTGCAAAGCAGGAAGCAACAATGCGGCAAGAATGGCGATGATACCAATGACAACCAGTAACTCAATCAACGTAAATTTTTTTTGTGAACTATATTGCATTTCAATCATACAAGGGTTTAGGTATGATGCTTTCTTTGACTAAAATGATTCTATTCAAAAAACGAACAATCCAATAATATATTTGCTTAGCCTTCGTTGACAATAGCATTAAGTCTTTTTTTCGTTTTTTGACAAGAGGCTTCCATGGGTGAGGCTTGCCGCTGGCGCAGACGGGGGCTAC
>JAGCTA010000060.1 GCA_017963875.1 Victivallales bacterium
CCAACCGTCCCATTGCGCCTTTTCTGGATTTGCTTCGCGACCACGGCGTGCTGTCATTGACAGGAACGGCCTTCCCTCTTCATTTGCAGGGACAACTCGCAGCAGGACATTTCGCATTCCCAGGCGACATTTCATCCCAAATTGTCACAGGCCTGCTTTTCGCCCTGCCACTTTTGCCTGATGACAGTGAAATCCGCTGGACAACGCCTCTCGAATCCAGCGGATACGTCGATTTGACAATTCAAGTGCTCCGTCATTTTGGTATCCACATTGATTCTGTTCAAGGTGGATTTGATGTCGCGGGACGTCAAAAATATGTTTCCAACGCCTCTATTGAGCCTGAAATCGACTGGTCGGGAGCGGCCTTTTGGCTTGCGATGAACGCCTTGGGTTCGTCTATTAAACTTCCGAAACTCAATTTGGAATCCGCTCAGCCTGATTCCGCGATTGTCGAAATTCTGAAGCATATCGGTGAAGACATTGATATTTCACAATGTCCCGACAGTTTTCCTGTTCTGGCAGTCGTTGCCGCGGCAACGAATAAAGTAACTCATTTCACCAATGTCAAACGCCTGAGATACAAGGAGTCCGACCGCATTGCCGCCATGGCTGACATGCTGAATACTCTTGGAGTAAAAACAACCGAATCTGAAAATGATTTCACTGTCTTTGGGCAGACTGTCCCATTGAAAGGCGGAAGTATCATCCGAACCTACGACGACCACAGAATCGCCATGGCGGCCGCCGTGGCGGCTACCGTGGCAGACGCGCCTTTGACCATAGATAACAGCCAATGCGTAAGCAAATCATACGAGGGATTTTGGAAACAGTTTGAAGACCTCGATACGCTGTGACATACTCAGCCACAGCCAACCAGTTTCTCTATTTCAGGCATTCACGCCATCTAGCGATTTCCGCCGACGGGTCATCGGCGAGTGTAAATGCCGTCACGGCAGCCACATGCCTGGCACCGCACGCGCGCAGTTCAGCCAAGTGTTCATATTTGATGCCGCCCATGACGGAAAAAGGAACGGTAACCCTTTTGCTGAAGACACGGAGATTCTCAAGTCCAAGAAAAACGCAGTTAAGTTGTTTTGTCTTCGTCGGGAAGATCGGGCCGATATTCAAATAGGAGCAACCGTCCTTTTGTGCCTTGTCGATTTCCATTTCATTATGCGTGGAAGTGCCAATCAGCAATTCGGGGGCGATTTTTCTGGTATCGGCGACAGGGAAATCCTCCTGTCCGAGATGAACGCCATCCGCGTTCGCTGCCAGTGCGGCATCCACGCGGTCATCAACAATAAGCAGTGCGCCGTAGGCCGTTGCCAGGGGACGGATTTGCTTCAGTAGTTGGAGGAAATCGCCATCCATCATGGTCTTTTCGCGAATCTGAAGTATTTTTGCCCCGCCCTCAAGAATGGCTTTTGCTATGGCTACGGGATTCCTGCCATTACAGAAATCTGAAGTAACGACAGGATAGACATCTGTCTTTTTAAAGGCATCAAGCCTTTCCGCATGTGTGGTGTATGAGCGTGGTGTTGTCATTGGCTATATCCCTGTGATATTTGGAGGAATGAAAGCAAGTAAACGATGAAATGCGTCAGGCGAGCATCCCTCGGTTCCTGTCCTCGAAAATCTTTTCGCTAGTGAACTCGCTGAATGCGCCTGCGGACAGCAGGTCGTCGTATTTCGCATCTTCATTGCCGAATCGAAGCGTGATATCCTGTAAGCCAACGCCCGTGACTTTCACGGACTTGTCGCCATCGGTGTAGGTTAGAGTGGAATTGTCCCAAATGCCCTTGCTGTCCTCCGCAAACCAGAGTGTAACCTTGCTTCCAGCAAGTTGCTCCACGATATCCTGCCCCCAATCGCCGCCGAAGGCGAAGATGTCGTTTCCACCACCTCCATGCATTTTGTCGTTGCCTGCGCCGCCGACAAGAACATCGTTTCCCGCAGCGCCGACAATGCGGTCGTTCCCAGCATCGCCGAAAAGCCAGTTGTCGCCCTTGTTCGCCCAGATGACATCATCGCCCATTCCGCCACGGACAACCACCCCGCCACCGTTGTACTCGAATCTCTGGCTGGTCAAGTCCACGATGTCATCGCCGAGACCAGCACGAATCTCTCGTATCTGCGCCAGCCTGGACTGTTTCGTTCCGAGTTCGCCTGGGGCCGCGCCGTAGATGTCGTCCACGAAGAGCGCATCGCCGTTGGTGTCATCCGTGAGCAGGAGAAGATTGTCGTCCGAAGAGCCTAGGAAAATGTCTCCCAACTGGTTTTTGCCACCCAAGTTGACAATTTCTTTAGTTCCCGACCAGTCGTTGATGGAGCCGACATTCTTCGCACGGTATTTTGTGCTCCAGACACCCGTCGACTTGACGAAGAAGAGGTCACCCGCTCCATTTGCCGTGGAGACGACCTCCATAGGGGATTGATTCCCCGACACCGTCAGTGTGGAAGTTGCGGATGCAACGCCGAAATCGTTCTCCGTGACCGTCGCGGCATATTCACCGTCTGGCAGATTGTAAAGATCGCAGGCAGTTCCCAAGAAGCCGACACACAAAGACTCCCCTGAATCCTGCGTCCCTATGGACAGCACATACCCAGAGGACGCCTTGATTTCACTCCAACTCGCCGCCTCCTGCGTGAACTCCAGTTCAGGCGCTGCCGATAGGCATTTCACGCCACGATAGGTGGCATAGGCACCATCAGGAATATAATCGGAGGTCACCTGGAAGGTAATCTGCGATGCATCGTCAAGGAGAAACTCCGTGAACAGTTCATCGCCAGATACATTCCAGCCCCAACTCGCGACCCCATATTCGCCAAATTGCTGGAAAGCACCACAGGCGATGCTGTCGTGGGGAGCGACGACATCGCTCTCCGCGATTTCCATTGTGCCTGGCACCACCCAGCGCTGGAACCCATCCGTGGCGTCCAGCGCGGTTTCATCCTCGTTCAGATGGTACATTACGAGATTAGTGTGTTTTTCCTTGTTGTTATTGTTGAAGGCGGAAAAGATTCCGTTGCCGTGATAACGCACAAAGTGTTGCCCCGAAGTCTTTTGATTCTCCTCCAAACCGAAGTCGTCTCCGAATCCTGACAGTACCCAAAGGATATTTCCTGTCCCTCCGACCCGATCCAACTTGAGCATGCTGTTGAGATGGCGACAGGAGACAACCAGGTTCCCGTCATCATCAATCGTTATGGCATTCAGGTGGGCGTAGTCAATATAGACCTCAGGATCGGTGTTAGTGAAATCTGCGGCGGTTGAGGACTGTTCGGTAACCGTCATGCAGTACAGTTCGGGATGCTCGGTCCCGAGCCATTCAAACGTCACTTCGCCGTGGTCGATTTCCTGGATGTACGGTGCGATCAGCCATACCTTGTCAGCATGTTCGATGGTTTCGCCTGTGTAGATGTTTGTGTCAGGGATGTTGTCTACTTCCACCTGCAGATAAGACATTACAATATAATGGTCCTCTCCCAGCATCAGGAACTCGTGGCCGTCCAAAGCGGTATCGCCTTGGTTTTTCTCGGTGGCAATGGCTGTGAGCCGTGCGACTTCCTGGTAGTTTTCATCCAGAATGACGCGCTGACCTGGATTATGCCCAGTGAAGAAGAACGTGTTTTCAGGGTGGCTGTAAGTGGAATGGTAACTGTAATAGGTTTTGCCGTCGATTTGATGGGCCTTAAAGTCCCACAAGCCGAATTGAGTGTCTGGAGAATCCTCGTTCCGATAGTAGAGGATTTTTCCATCGTTGTCCATCTTGACAATGGAACGCGTATTGATGAAGGAGAGAAAAATGTCGCCTGGAGTCTTGGAAGTTCCCTCGACAGCAATCGGAGGCAAATGAGTATTCAGGGTATTGATTGCAAACTCGCGTGTGACGTCGTCACTGGTTACTTGAACAATGATCTTTGCGTTTTCGTTGATTTCCTCCAAGGCAAACTCGCATCTGCCGTTCTCCAATGCGATGCCGTTGACGGTAATCGCGGTTGTGGTATCTCCTCCAAGCCACTCGAAAGAATTGAGTTTTTCTACGGTGAGCGTGACGGCATCATAAAGAGAGCCGTCGGCAAAATCAGCCTTTACCGACAGGATTTCCCCATTGACGAGGAACTCGTAACTGTCCACGATGTCCGCCGCACGCAACTGAGGTGCAGAAGACACCCCTTGCGCGTCTTTGTTTGTTGCTCCTTGAGGCAATGAGTCGATGGATAATGTCTGTAGTTCTAAATTGTCTTTCATATCCTTTCCTTTTGGCTTGATTATGGCAACTTGCAGAATAGAATCTTAGAATTTTACGGCTGTGTCATTTCCTTCCAGCCGTCAATGCGACCTTTTTCAGAGTTGAAGTTTACTCCAATCATTCGGATAGGCAGCCCGCAGGACTCGAATTTCTCGTAGTAGTGGCGGTCCACAATCTGACTGACCGCTTTTTGGGCGCTCTTGTTCAGTTTGAACTCGAAGATATAAACTGCTTTATTCGTGCGGACGTAAGCATCAATGCGGCCTTCGTTAGTGCAGGATTCAGCATCAATGGTCGCTCCAAGGAATTTAAATACCATGAAGAAAATGCTCTGATAGTATTTTTCCTGGGGGATATGAAGATTGTAGTCAATATTTGCAAGGAATGACTGAAAAATTGTCATGAAACCGTCAAGGTCATCGTTGTTTATGGCCTGTCCAAATGCCCTAATCTGCGCCATAAGTTCATCTTCAAGTCCAGTGTCTGCGTATGTTTTTATTAAGCGACTGGTAAAGGTGGACTGCACTTCCCTATCTGGGAAATCAAGCATGTAGAGCATTCCAAAGGCATCTTCCCTGATGTCCTTGATGGTCAGGTAGCCCGTCTGCCAAAGCAGTCCCGTGATGTCAAGTTTCTCCAGTTCGTATGCAGCGAAGATGCTCTCTCCATACCATCTTTTTAGTGCCGCCTCATGGTCGTATGGTTGTTTTTGCATCAATTCAAGCAGGAAAGTCGGCGTTCCCGTCGAATCCCAGTAGTTGGTAAATTCATATTCATTGTCGAAGAAACTTGAAATGGAGACTGGATTGCAGACATGGACATCGGCTTTTGAAAACCTGTATCCATCATACCACTCCATAAGTTTCCGTATCAATTCCTCAACTGGCATGTTGTTTGCCTTCGCGGCATCGGCAATGCGGTCGGCAAAATAATGGCGTATTTCTTCTTCAGTGAAGCCAAGCATCCCTGCAAACTGTGGTTTAAGGGTTATGTCCGTCAAGTTGTTCAGTTCAGAAAAGAGCGACACATGGCAGAATTTGCTCACTCCCGTGACAAACAGGAGGCGTTCCTCGTCGTTTCGATCCTTGAGGACACTGTAGAACCCCTTCATGCAATCACGGATTTTGTCGACATTCTCATTCAGAATGTTGCTGAGGATGGGTTTGTCATACTCGTCAATGAGAATGACGACCTTCTGCTTTTCGGCCAGTGTGTCAATCAAATCTCCAAGGCACAATCCTGG
>JAGCTA010000061.1 GCA_017963875.1 Victivallales bacterium
CCTGAATTGGCGAATGCCTGTCGTGTCATTGAAATGGAGAGGTTTGCAGGGGATGGCGATGTGGGGCATGTTGATGAATTCAAGAGAACGCTTCGTGCCGCATTTTTCGCGTTTGTGGTAGGGCTGACTGGCTGTTGTGTCACTACCATGGCTGGCAGGCAATGGCATGAAGCGGTTCAACTGGCCGAAAGAGGAAAAACACGCGAGTCTTTGGAATGCTTTCTGCTCCTTGCCGAAGAGTGGTCTTCCTCGCCTGAACTCTCGGAGAATATTTCTGCATTGCTGTCGGTTTTGACTCCAGAGATGGGAGACCGAGCGGAATTATCAGCGGCCGCATGGCGTTTTCATGCACAGATGCAGCGTGCTGTTCGGGAACCAATGTTAGGCTGGATTCAACCAGAGTTCCTTTTGCCGTTGGTGGTTCCGTTGGCGATTCTTGCGGCATTGGCAGGGATGCATGGCCGTCGTCGTATGAGCCTTGCAATGGTAATGTCGTGCGCAACTGTCTTGTCGTTGCTTGTATGCCTTGGCAGTCAACGCCGTTGCTTGCGCTGGCAGGCTGTGACATCGCCGCAGTCCATTGTGCGACTCGCACCAGACAGGGAATCTCCGACTGCCTTTGAATTTGAGCAGCCAGAGATGGTGACTATAATTGAGGAAGTCCCTCAAAATGGCGAATATGTTTTTGTTCAGTCTTCTAGGGGGAACGGCTGGATAGGGAAGGATTGCCTACTGCCATTTCGTGAATAATGCAGAGTGATGTGGCGATTATATTGATTTGAGGGCTGACAAACAAAAAAACCGAAAATCAAAAAGATTCACGGTTTTAAATATGGTACCGGGGGGGGATTTGAACCCCCACGGGAGAACTCCCACTGCGACCTGAACGCAGCGCGTCTGCCAATTCCGCCACTCCGGCATTTTTCTTTTGACATTGCTCAATACTATACGGCACTTTTTCTCTTTTGCAAATCACAGGATGAAAAAAGTTTCATAAAGAGTATTGAAGTCCTCAATAGTCAGGCTTGACAGAACACAAAGGGATGATAGATTAGGCTGAATTATCCGAACGCAAAGAATAAAGAATAAGGAACAGACGGAACATGAAAAAACTCATAGTTTTAAGTGTGCTTGCTGCAAATCTCGTATGTCTTTCCCAGTCATTGCCGAAGCCGATTATCGCGGGATACACGGGGTATTTCCTCGGGGTGAATAAAATGGAATACTATCTCGACAACCTGTATCCGAAGATGAAGGCGGCGGGATTCAATTCAGTCGAAATCAAGATTCAGCAGAACAAGCAGCCGTATATGGACATCAAGCCGTATATGACCCAGTTGCACACATTGATTGACGGCGCGCAGGCAAACGGGCTGGCTTTCCAGTTGTATCTTTATCCCGAACCTGGGAACGCAAAGAAGAATCCGGCAAAGTATCCGCTTCACGCCGCCATTCCGTCCCCTGTGGACAGCATGGGAAAAACGGTGGAAAACACATTCAGGGCAGACCTGCCGCAAACCTGGCGGGAGTTGTTCAAGCACGCCTACCAATTCGCCGAAGCCTCAAAAGATCTGCCGATCGCGAGCATCAAATTCGACCTGGAGACCTTCAATCTTGTCATTTCGTATGACGACGACAACTGGAGGGCATTCTGTGCCACCCATCCAGAGCTGAAGGCAGACGAACTGGCGGCACAGCGCCACCAGTCATTGAAGGAGGCGGGATTGCTTGAAGACTATGAAAAGGCCCAGCTGGACAGGATTTCGCAGGCAGCAAAGGCGTTGGCGGACGACCTTCACGCAATTGCCCCGACCATGCCGTTGGGAGTCATGCCGCAGGGACACACACTTGCAGACTGCTTTGCAAAGGTGCTTGCAACCGACACCGTTCCAGCTATCATCGACAACTGGACGATGTACAACGGCGAGGGCTTCTCCAACAAGTCGATCAATGCCGCGGAGGAAGCGCGGAAGCTTCATCCGAACAATCTGGCGGTCACATGGTTTCGAATCAACTCCTACCAACCTGAGGACGTCACGGCATCGGCGTATTTTGCCGCGTCGAAGACGGATGGATATTCCATGTGGACCATCTTCATGCTTGATGGGGTGGACAACAAGAAGCTCGGCTATCAATTGCCTAAAGGACGGAGGCCAGACGAATACTTCAATTGCTTCAAGGCGGCGAACGACGCGTTGGCGGCGGATGTCCGCGACGGGACTCTCGGAAAGGCAGAACGAATCGCTTTCAAGGCTCCGAAGCCAATGATTGCGGAGCTTGATTTCAGCAGGCGGAAGATTCCGGCGCTGCGTCCAGACGGCACTGGAGAGCGGCTCAAGGGCTCGCAGGCGTTTCTCATCCGCGACCAGCAGATAATCTACATCTATGCAAAAACAGGAGAGGAAATCGATGTGAGCATCTGCCATGAGGCGGGGGAGAAACGTCCGCTCGCGTTGCAGTACGCATTGTTCTCGCCGCAAATGGTCAAGTTGCGCAACGAGGCAGTCATGCCAGGCCAGACGGAGAAGATGAAAATACCTGCGCCTGAGACTGGCATCTACCTGTTGACAGTCTCAGGCGGCATCGGCGGCCAGGCGTGGTATTCGGTGGCCGTCGCCAATCCCTACTGGTGCCTTGATGCCTCAAAGGAGGCGTACATATTCCGCTCGCAGACGATCTATGTCCCTGGAAAGACGTTTGGCAATCCTCAAGTTCATTCCAAGACGCCGCCAAGCCAGGCATACTACATTCAAATTAATGACGGCGAGCGGTTTCTGAACGAGCGCAAGGGACCGATGAGCTTTGATTTGCCAGATGGCGTCGCCAAAGTCACGTTCTCGGATGCGCCAATCGCCTACTCGCAGGACTTCGAGCTGAGTTTCCCAAAGGGGAAGACACCATACATCTACATCGCCCCAGAACGGAGGCTGGTGCCAGTTGACAAAAGAGTTGTTTTCCCAAAGAAGAAAGGGACACCATGAAATACAGCAGCATTTTTGCCATCAACGGAAAAGACTGCATCCTCGAGCCAGAAGACTGCGGCATCGTCAACGGCCATCTCTGCATGGTCACGCCGTACAATGACGTCGCGCACATCCAATCGCTCTATGCGCCGCCGCTGTTCAGCGACGATTTCTTCCTGTATGTCCGATTCAACGGAAAGCGCGTGTGGACAACCGACTATGTATGGGAGCCAGACATGCTGACGCGCAGGGGAGATTCGGGCAACTGGCACGTCCAGACGGGGCTCGTCCTCATGGCTGGTCGCCGTGCGGCAATGCTGCATTGTACCGTCAGCAATAATGGAGAAGAGGACGCAGAACTCAACGTCCAATATGAGATGACAGGGGCATTGGGGCGTCAGGAGACGTGGCAGTTCTCGCGGCCGATCAAAGCGCCGTTCGCCACGCATCATTGGGCGGACGGCGTCTTCTCGCTGGCTGTCGCCGATGACAGAATCGCCTTGGCGTCGACGCTGCAATTGACGCCGCAGGAGCATCTTAAGGCGGGGCTTCTGGACGCCGCGCCGTTGATTGTTCCCGCAGGCCACTCCGTTGAGTTCTGGACGTTCCTCGCGATCGATGAATGCGCTGCCTCTTTTGAATCCATCGAGACAATGCGAAAGAATCCACAGGAATCGTTCGACGCAAGCCGCCGCGCGTGGGAAAAGCTTTGCGACGCTCTGTTTGCCGCAATGCCGGACATCGAATCGGATTCAGAGGCATTGACCAAACTGTACCACCGTTCATTGCTTCATCTGCTGCTGAACGAGTGGAGCGTCCCCGAGTTCAAGCTAAAGCCATTCTACACGACTGGCTCGATCAACGGCTGCTGCACGTGCTGCTACTTGTGGAACTACGGCGAGCCGTACCGTCTGTGGAGCATCCTTTCGCCGACGTCCGCGAAAGAGCATATACGCGCCTTTCTCAGCGTGGACCTCGCGAATTGCTACGCATTGGCGACGGACGGCGGTCCGATCGGACCGTACTATCCAGTCAATCAGGAGAAAATCATCCTGCTGACGCACACATACGTCATGCAGACAGGTGACAAAAAGTTCCTCGATGAATCACTCAACGGCAAGTCCGTCCTCGAACATCTGCTTGAGCAGGCGTTGTTGCACGACGACCTTGCCAAACCTGCGGTTCTCGTCGACTACGGCGATGGAAACCACCATCTGGAGT
Source organism: Victivallales bacterium (assembly GCA_017963875.1). The sequence continues at coordinate 4,185 of JAGCTA010000061.1, forward strand.
TGCGCGGAAAACTGCGCTACGACGGCATTCTGCCAGACCTGAACCTGCGGCGATGCGTCAATTACCACCTTGTCCAGGAACTTTACGATGTCATGGGAATCAAGCCGCCTGTCGATTTGATTCAACGTGCGGAGAATTTGAAGCAGCTGATTCACAATGAATTGTACAGTCCTCAGGACGGATGGTTCTTCGCGGTCGCCCGCGATGGTTCAAGGTATCTGCGCTACACGATCCAGATGTTCAAGGCACTCGGCTGGGGCGATTGGGCGCTGACTTCAGAGTCTGAAAAGGCGTTGACGGCGCATTTGATGAATCCGAAGGAATTTCTCGGGCGCTATGGAATCCATTCGATGTCCAAGCTCGACCCTGCGTATGACGAGCGGGATGTCGACAACGGCGGTCCAGGCGCGTGCGTGTCGTTCGCGCCAGCTGTTGTCGACAGGCTCTATCAATGCGGCGCGACGGCGGACGCGTCCGAAATCATGTCGCGGCTGCTCTGGAAAGGCGGCGTACTGCCGTATTTCGGCGATTCGCAGCGCGCGGATGTCATGGACTACTGGCGCAAGACACCGCTACAATGCGATATCGAGGGCGCGGCGTTTGTTCAGACGATTGTGTTCGGAATGTTGGGGACTCGTATAGGGAGGGACTTTGCAGTGACTTTCAATCCGTCGCTTCTTGATGGTGTCAATTATCTACATGTCAAAAACTTGCGGCTTTGTGGAAAAATCTACGATGTGACGGTTGAAAGGGATGGGCAGGGCAAAATAAAGGTTAGGTGCTCGTAATTCGTCCGATGGTTTCTACGCGGCGCTTTGCGCCGCGCACCCGACAGATATTCTGCCGCCCCTACGGGGCTGAAAAATGGTATGTGCGAGTCCCGTGGGTTTCGCTTCGCTCCACCCACGGCTGTATTCTGCCGCCCCTACGGGGCTTGCCTATACATACCCGATAGATATTCTGCCGCCCCTACGGGGCTTGCCTATGGCGTCACCGCACTAAAATTCGGTTGCTGTTCTCGGTTGCTAAATGCCCAAAACACTATATATTATAAGTTGTTAAATTTACAAGAAAAACAGAACGGATATTTCATGGGACAGAAGGGACCTGAATAGATGAAAGAATGACCGTTGAAGGAGAAAATTGTGTTTTCTAGTATGATTTCTAAATATCTGGCATGGCAACGCAAAATATGCGAATCAGTCTTTGCCGCCGTTGAACGTGTGACAGATAAAGAACACGAGCCATCGGATTCGGACGTTGCTGGCAAGCCGAGTGAGCCAACGGCTTTGAAGCATGGGGATGTTGCGCCTGTCATGGAGAATCAGGCAGAAACAGGCAAGGTTGCCCTTGAAGGCAAGGCAATAGCGGCCAAAGGCGGAACAGCGGAGGACAGAAAAAAGCGTGGGAAAAATGCCGATGCCTTGAAAGATAAAAAGGCATCCACATCGGCACCGCGAGTACAAACGCCAGTGCAGGATATCGTTGAAGAAGTCGAGGCACAACCCGAAAGACATGAAGAGCCAAAGGCGATGAACGGCTGGGTCATGCCGCCAGCGGTGCGGGAGCATCCTTCAGATATCGTTTTTCAGGATTTCCCACTTGATCCGCGAATCCAGCGAGCCTTGCTTGAGGATTTGAAATTTACCAAATGCACGCCGATTCAGGGGCTGACGCTTCCGCACGCACTGGCGGGCGCGGACATCGCAGGAAAGGCACAGACGGGAACTGGGAAAACGGCGACGTTCCTTATTTCCATGCTTCAGCGCTTTCTTGGTGAAAAGGGTGACAAGCGAGCCCCGAATCAGCCGTATGCGCTTGCATTGGCTCCAACACGTGAACTTGCCATTCAAATCGCTCATGATGCGAATAGCCTGACAGCGTATTGTCATTTCAAGACCGTGGCTGTCTATGGGGGCATGGATTATGAAAGACAGCGCAGATTGCTCAATTCCAACGTTGACCTCGTTGTCGCGACTCCTGGCCGTCTGATCGATTTTCTGCAACAGCATGTGCTCAATCTCGATGCTATTCAGGTGTTGATAATTGATGAAGCCGACAGAATGCTGGATATGGGCTTCATACCTGATGTCAAGCGAATTGTTTCGCGTCTGAAGGGGCCAGAGACACGTCAGACAATGTTGTTCAGCGCAACTTTGAATAATGACATCATGAATCTGGCGGCACGCTGGATGCGCCCGAACCCCGTGAAAATGGAAGTCGAACCAGAGCATATTGTCGCGGACGGAATTGACGAGACGGTATATGCGCTTCGCGCGGAGGAGAAACTGCCTGCGCTTCTTTGGACGTTGAGCCATGAGGATTGCCGTCGGGTACTGATTTTCAGGAACCGACGTAGCGAGGTTGAGTCGCTTCATGAGGAACTGATGCGCTATGGCGTTGCCTCTGAGATGCTATCAGGCGATGTTGACCAGAAGAAACGCCTGCGGATTCTGGAGGATTTCAAATCAGGGAAGATTCAGGTGATTGTTGCGACGGATGTCGCAGGGCGTGGCATCCATGTCGATGACGTGACGCATGTCATCAACTATGATTTTCCATACGAGGCGGAGGATTATGTCCATCGTGTCGGCAGGACGGCGCGCGCGGGGCACCGCGGGCGTGCCATCAGTTTTGCCGATGAATATAGTTCATTTGTCATTCCAGACATTGAGAAGTTCATTTCACGGCCATTGCCGATTACCCAGCCGACAGATGAAATGCTGAAATTGCCAGAGGCGTTCAGAAATATTAGGCCAAGGAATGAAAAACCTCATTCCATGAGTTCCCATGCCAGATCTGGAAATGGTGGATATCGTGGCGGACGCGTTCGTAGAGGAGGCCCGAGGCGATAACGCGGGAAGGGTATGCAGGTCAGGCAGGGTGACAGAAACGTTCCGCTTGAGCAGGGGAAATTGCCAGTGGCATTGGTGCTCGACAGGCTTCGCAGCGCCTACAATGTCGGCAATCTCTTTCGTGTCTCTGAGGCGACGAGGGCGGAGAAAATCATTGCCTGCGGATATACGGCGGCACCGCCGCATCCAAAACTGGAGAAGACAGCACGAGGGTGTGACAGCATTGTTCCATGCGAGGTTGTCGAAACTGGCGAGGAGGCTGTCAGGAAACTGAAGGCACAGGGATATACCGTCTATGCGGTGGAGACTGTGGAGGGGGCATCCATGTATTACGAAACGGAGTTCAAGTTTCCTTGCGCTCTTGTTTTAGGAAACGAGGCATTGGGCATTTCAGAGGAGGCGCTTGCCCTTTGCGATGGGGCAGTTGCTTTGCCAGCGCTGGGGCTGAAGAACAGCATCAACGTTGGCAATGCGGGGGCCGTGGTTTTGTTTGAAGCATTACGTCAATATAGGTTGAAAACATTAAACGTCGAAAGGTAAAAGAGACAATGTCAGAAGAGTTGCAGATGGCAAAGGCCTACGATCCTGCGGAGGTCGAGAAGAAATGGTATGCGGCATGGGAAAGCCGTGGGTATTTCCATGCGACTGGCGACACGGGCAAGGTGCCTTATACGATTGTGATACCGCCGCCGAATGTCACTGGCCAGTTGACGATGGGCCACGTGCTCAACAATACAATGCAGGATATTCTCATCCGCTTTGAGAAATTGCGCGGGCGCGAGACCTGCTGGCTGCCTGGTACCGACCATGCGGGCATCGCGACGCAAGCGAAAGTCGAGGCCGCTCTTAGGAAAGAGGAAGGGCTGACTCGCTATGACCTTGGGCGCGAGAAGTTCTTGGAGCGCGTCTGGGCATGGAAGGAGAAATACGGCGGAAAAATCATTCGCCAGTTGCGTACGCTTGGCACTGCCTGTGACTGGCAGCGTGAGCGCTTCACGATGGACGAGGGGTTGTCACGCGCCGTTCAGGAGTGCTTCATCCGCCTGTACAATCGCGGCCTCATCTACAAGGGATACCGCATCATCAACTGGGATCCAAAACTTCGCACGGCATTGTCCGACGAGGAAGTCGTCTATACAGAACAACGGGGTCATTTGTGGTACTTCAGTTATCCGTACGCGGATGGTTCTGGCTCGGTGATTGTCGCAACGACGCGTCCTGAGACGATGATGGGCGATACAGCCGTCGCGGTCAACCCGAATGACGAGCGCTATGCGGACAAGATTGGCAAGAAAATCATTCTGCCGATAGTCGGCCGTGAGATTGAACTTGTTGCCGATGACTATGTCGAGAAGGAATTTGGAACGGGTGCGGTGAAGATTACGCCAGCGCATGACCCGAATGACTATGAACTTGGGCTTCGCCACAATCTAGAGGTCATCAACATCATGAATGATGATGGCACGATGAACGCGGAAGCGGGCAAGGAGTTCGAGGGCATGGACCGCTATGAATGCCGCAAGGCAGTTGTCGCCAAATTGGAAGAACTAGGCAATCTCGTGAAGATAGAGGATTATACGCATCAGGTTGGCGAATCACAGCGGAGTCCTGGATGCGCGGTCGAGCCTCGTCTTTCCGAACAGTGGTTCGTGAAGATGAAGCCGCTGGCGGAACCAGCCCTGAAGGCCGTTGAAGATGGACGCATCAAGTTCTATCCAGAGCGTTGGGTGAAGACCTACCGCCACTGGATGGAGAATATCAAGGACTGGTGCATTTCGCGCCAACTGTGGTGGGGACATCGTATTCCTGCGTACACATGCGATGTCTGCGGAGAGTTGGTCGTTTCCAAGGACGCGCCTGAAAAGTGCCCGAAATGCGGTGCGCACATGACGCAGGAAGAGGATGTCCTCGATACCTGGTTCTCGTCATGGCTATGGCCATTCTCGACATTCGGCTGGCCAGACAATACACGCGATTTGCAGTTGTACTATCCGACGCAGAGCCTTGTGACAGGGCCTGACATCATCTTCTTCTGGGTCGCGCGCATGATCATGGCGGGGTTGGAGTTCATGGGCGACATCCCGTTCAAGGATGTCTATTTTACATCCATCATCCGCGATGAGAAGGGCCGCAAGATGTCCAAGAGCCTGAACAATTCGCCCGACCCGCTGGATGTCATCGCGACGTATGGCGCAGACGCATTGCGCTTCACCATCATTTACATCGCGCCAATTGGACAGGACATCAAATACGCTAACGAGAAATGCGAAATCGGTCGCAATTTCGCGACAAAAATCTGGAATGTCGTCCGTTTCCGCCTGATGCAGGGAGCAACCTCGCCTGACTGGCATAATCTTGATGGGATCACGGCGGACATGCTTCGCCCAGATGACCAGTGGATAATCGCATCGTTGAACGATACAGTCAAAGCGATTACGCGTGACCTGGACAGTTTCAGTTTCAATGAAGCAGCAAAAGATCTGTATGAGTTCATCTGGAGCAAGTTCTGCGACTGGTATCTGGAGTCCTGCAAGCCTGTTTTCAATGGTACGGAAAAGGCCCGCGAGGCAACCGTTCTCCGCGTGTTCGACTACTGCCTGGCGACGTTCCTGCGCCTGCTCCATCCCGTCATGCCGTTTATTACCGATGAACTCTATCACCAGATGGGGTTCTGCGCGGAAGAGGATTCCATCATGAAAGCCGCATGGCCGACGGTTTTGGATGACGCGCAACTTGCGGCTCTTGGTGCCGATGCAGCCGCCGTTTCAATGGTTGATGCCAAGAACACGCTCATCAGCGCGGTCCGTGCCGTTCGTGCGAACTACAATATTCCGAACAATCGTGCGCTGGATATGGTCATCGCACCTGCAAGTGATGCCGCGGAAGCATTTTTGAAGCGGGATGTCGATACATTGAAGTCCCTGTTAAACAGCGCATCGTTGGAAATTGCCGCTGGGAGCCAGCCAGACGGCCCTTGCGGCGTTGCCGTTTCAGATATTGCCACGACCTATATTCCACTGGCAGGCATCATCGACTTTGAGGCCGAGCGCACCCGTCTGGCGAAACAGGAGACGGAATTGGTGAAATACATCGATACCATCAACAAGAAACTCTCCAATGAGAAATTCGTCTCCAAGGCCCCTGCGGACGTGGTCGCCAAGGAGCGCGAGAAGATCACTGATGCTCAGGAGAAACTGGAGCGTGTGCGCCAGCAACTCGAGGCATTCAAATAAGATATCATGGCCGAGGCTGGCAGAGAGCCGCTCCTGTCAGCAGAAGTTCAACTCTCATTTATGAATTAGAAGGAAACACATTCATGGCTGACATTCCAGAAGAGAAGAAAAAGGCAATCATCGAACAACTCGAAGAACTACGTGGAGCGCTTCAGGCTGATGGCGGGGATTTGGAATTGGTCAAGATGGATGGCTTGACGGTCTATCTGCGCCTCAAAGGCGCATGCGGAGGCTGCCCCCATGCCCAAATGACCTTGAAAAACGGCATTGAACAAATCCTTCGCGAGAAAATCGATCCTGCTATTGTTGTTGAAAGGGCAATGTAAGTCCTGAATCAATGAAGTAGCATCGAGTGTAGTGTTTGCTACATTCCTTATTTAAATCCGTTTTTACCGCGTCTGGAATCCGGTTGGGTTTCCAGACGCGTTTTTTTGAGGGTGATTCGATTCACTGTACCACCAGAAATCTTTTGTGACAATTTGGCTGAGACATTTTGTCACAGTTCAATTAAATTCAGCCTGTGGAATAGGAAGAAATAGTGATTATTTGTCTTTGGCATACTTTTTGCTAAATGTTTTTTGAAAAACAATGTCTGGAAAAAACAGATATTTCACAGGAGGAAAAGAAATGAACTACGACAAATTTACAGAAAAAACACGAGAATGCTTTGCTTTCGCGCAGCAGTTGGCTGGCAAGATGCAGCATCAGGAACTGGTTGGTCTGCATTTGCTTGCTGGGTTGCTGAATGATTCCGAGGGGACGGCGTGCTCCATTTTGCAGAAAATGGGCGCGGATATTCGTTCACTTCGCCAGTCCGTTGACAATGAACTCAATACACTGCCCAGAGTCACTGGCAGCGGTGCAGGACAGGTCTATATGGGTTCCGAAGGCCAGAGGATTTTGCAGTCGGCGCAGGATTTTTCGGAACAACTCAAAGACGAATTTCTCAGCGTTGAACATTTGCTATATGGTATCTTGGACAAGAGCGGCACATGCCAGCGGCTGCTCAAGGAACATGGTGTCACATTGGACAAATACCTTCCCGCACTCAAGGAAGTCAGAGGAAACCAGCGTGTCACAAGCGAAAATCCAGAAGCGACTTTCGAGGCACTGGCAAAATACGGCAAAGATTTGACACAGTTGGCGCATCAGGGGAAACTGGATCCTGTCATCGGTCGTGATGAGGAGATCCGTCGTGTCATTCAGATTCTGAGCCGAAGGACAAAGAACAACCCCGTGCTTATCGGTGAGCCTGGTGTCGGCAAAACCGCCATCGTGGAAGGTCTTGCCATGCGTATTACCGCAGGGGACGTTCCAGAAGGACTTAAGAACCGCCGTCTGATTTCCCTTGACATGGGTGCTTTGGTTGCTGGTGCAAAATACCGTGGCGAATTCGAGGAGCGTCTGAAGGCCGTCCTGAAGGAGGTCACGTCATCCGATGGCGAAATCATATTGTTCATTGATGAACTTCATACGGTTGTCGGCGCGGGTGCGGCTGAAGGTGCCATGGACGCGGGCAATCTGCTCAAGCCGATGCTGGCGCGTGGCGAACTTCATTGCATTGGCGCAACGACGCTGGACGAATACAGGAAGCACATTGAGAAGGATGCTGCGTTGGAGCGGCGTTTCCAGACGGTGCTTGTCGCGCCGCCGAGCGTAGAGGATACCATTTCCATCCTGCGTGGATTGCGCGAAAGATATGAAATCCACCATGGGGTCAGTATCCGTGACAATGCGCTTGTGAGTGCGGCAGTCCTTTCGGACAGATATGTGTCAGACCGTTTCCTGCCTGACAAGGCCATTGACCTCGTGGATGAGGCTGCGGCAAAACTGCGGACGGAAATCGACAGCCGACCAGTCGAGTTGGATGAGGCATACCGCCGCAAGATGCAGATGGAAATCGAACTGACTGGCTTGCGCAAAGAGAAGGACGAGGCGTCAATTCAACGTTGTGAGAAACTTGAGAAGGAATTGGCTGAGGTCACATCACAAGTCACTGAACTGGAAGCAAGGTGGGCATCTGAAAAAGACGCCATCAAGAAGGTCAGCGAATACAAGGAGGCCCTTGAATTGGCAAAGGTCAATTTGCAAAAGGCGCAACGTGCTTACGACATGAACCGCGCGGCGGAGTTGAGCAATGGTACGATTCCTGGCTTGGAGGCGAAACTTCGTGAGGCTGAAAAACAGGTCAAGGCTGTTGAAGGCAGGAGACTTCTCAAGGAAGTCGTCGATGAAGAGGATATCGCTGAAATCATCAGCCGCTGGACGCATATTCCAGTCTCGAAACTCATGGAAGGCGAACGCGAGAAACTGCTTCATCTGGAAGACCAACTTCACCATAGGGTCATCGGTCAGGAAGAGGCTGTCAAGGCTGTTTCCGAGGCTATTCTGCGGGCACGTGCGGGGTTGAAAGACCTCAAGCGCCCCGTCGGAAGTTTCATCTTCCTCGGCCCGACGGGTGTCGGTAAGACGGAACTGGCGAAGACGCTGGCAACCGAGTTGTTTGATGACGGGCGAGCCATGGTTCGTATCGATATGTCCGAATACATGGAGAAATACTCCGTGGCGCGTCTGATTGGCGCTCCTCCAGGATATGTCGGCTACGATGAAGGCGGTCAACTGACGGAGGCCGTACGCCGCAAACCCTATTGCGTATTGCTCTTCGATGAAATCGAAAAGGCGCATCCAGATGTGTTCAACATCCTGCTTCAGGTGCTCGACGATGGTCGTCTGACCGATTCGCAGGGGCGTCTGGTCGATTTCAAGAACACGATTATCATCATGACGTCCAACATCGGCAGCCAGGATATCATCGCCTTTGACGGCAAGGACTACGATACCATGCGTGAACGTGTCATGGCGGCACTCCGTGCAAAATTCAGGCCTGAATTCCTGAATCGACTTGACGATGTGGTCGTGTTCCACCGCCTTGGCAAGGAGCACATCCTGTCCATTGTGGACCTTCAACTGGAAGAGTTTGCCAAACGCCTTGAAAACCGTCGTATTAGCCTCACTGTCAGTGATGCCGCAAAGCAGAAACTTGCCGACGAAGGCTACGACCCGCAATATGGCGCGCGTCCCTTGAAGCGTGTCATCACGCGGCGGCTTGAAAACCCCGTCTCTCGGATGGTCATTTCGGGCGAACTGCCTGACGGCGGCAAACTCGACATCGATGTCGATGGAAACGGTGAATACGCATACCGCGCGACTTCGCCTGAAGAATAATACGATGCTATAAAACGGGGAGCAAGATTTGTACCTTGCTCCCCGTTTAGTTTATCTGACCTCCACGCGTGCGGGCTTGGCAGGAAGGGATTCGCCGTTGCCCATCGCATCTTCAAGAAGTGCTTCGGTGTCTTCATCGGCCCACCATAGCGTCATGTAGTCGCTGTGGCCATACCGTCCGAGAACATTCGTGGGCGTGCCGAATTTGTTCCAGTAAAGCAATCTGGTATAGTCGATGTTCCATAGAAGCACGTATGGGCACTGTGCGCAGATGAGTGCGTCTATTTGGCGGCAGATGTCGTGTCTCTGCGCCACATCGAAAATAGTTCGCTGGCTTTTGATCAATTCATCGACTTTCGGGTCGGCGAAGCCAGTGATGTTGTTTCCGCCTCGGCGCGTTGCTTCAGTGGAGAGCCACATGCCTTCGGGGTCTTTGAACAACCCTGCGCCCCAGGCAGCCCATGTCATGTCATAATTGAATTCGTCCATGTCCTTGGCCCAGGCTGACCAGTCTTTGCTAACGATGTCCATGCGAATGCCGACGGCATCCAGTTGCGTCTTGAAAGTCGTCACGATTTTTTCCGAGCCGCTGGAGCGGTTGAGGAAGGAGAATGCGAGCGGCTTTCCGTCCTTTTCGCGGATGCCAGTCTTCAGGTTGATTTTCCATCCAGCCTCATCCAGGAGCGCACAAGCCTTGGCTACGTTAAAGTCATAGACGGGATTTGAGCACGGGTGGTCCTTGTCATAGAGGTCTTCCCAGAAGGAACGGTGCATGAAATACTGATTGAACATCATGGTGGAGTTGATCGTCGGCCGATCCATCAGATGAGCCATTGCCTGGCGTACGCGCAGATCATTGAAAGGCGTTCTTCGCATGTTCATCGCAAAGCCCTGGAAGCCGATGGGGGCCTTGTTATGGATGGATTGTTTGACAATCCAGTTCTTGCGGACTTTTTCATTGCGCATTTCAAGTTTTTCCCAGAAGCGTGCGGTGTAGATCTGCATCACATCGATTTCACCCTTGAGGAAGGCATCGAAGGCATTGTTCTGGTCTTCATAGAAAATATACTTGATTTCATCAAAATTCAGTTTTCCAGAATTTGATTTCCAATTGGCGCGCCACCAGTCTTTGCGACGTTCCAGACTGAGGAAAAAACCTTCTTTCAGTTCACGGATGCGATAGGGGCCCGAGACGACAGGAAAATCGAAATTGATTTTGTTGAAATCCATTTTGCCAAAAACATGCTTTGGAAGGATGTTCATGCCGCCGATGGCACCAAGATTCTCCCAATGCGCCTCGTGCGCCACGCATTTGATCGCCTTGCCGTCTTCTGTGACTTCCACGCTTGAAAAACGCTCCAGAGCCAACTTGTGTACACCTGTCATGTTTTTAGGGTCAACAATGGCGTCGTAGGTCCATTTGACATCTTCTGCCGTCAAAGGTTTGCCGTCACTCCATTTTGCTTCAGGGTCAATCCAGAAGACAAATGTTTTCTTGTCATCGGAGATACTCCATTTATAGGCGAGTGCCCTGTCGTATTCCAGCGTATCGCCCATTTCAATCATGCTTTCATAGAGCATCGACTGGACGGTCGCGCTCATTGTGTTGTTGTCGAGGTAGTAATTGAGGCTTTTAGGCGTCGGTCCGAGATAATCTTTCAGGACACCGCCTTTGACAGCCTCATCGGAAGCCAGTTTATCTGGTATGTTCCAGTGACTGTTTTTAGGGTATATTTCCTCTGCGTGCAGCAGCAATGCGCAAACAGTTGCGAACACAAGCAAACTCAGTTTCATCCGTCAGTCTCCCGATTACACATTTATAACAAGCCAAGTTGTATAGGCAAGATAAACAATCAACAAAAAAGCACCTTTCAGACGGCCAATTTTCATGCCAAAACGCATTAAGGGATAGAGCAGCAGACTTAATGCGACCATCATGCACATGTCAATCCAACTGATTCCAGGCGAATGAATCGGAGATATCAGCGGCGCGATTCCCAAAATGCACAGAATATTGAAGATATTGGAACCGACGACATTGCCGATGGCGATGTCATTCTCCTTCTTTATTGCGGCCACGACAGAGGTTGCCAGTTCAGGCAGACTTGTTCCGACGGCCACGACGGTCAGCCCAATGACCGCTTCGGAGACATTGCATAGTTTTGCTAGGAAGATTGCAAAAGCCACAAAGAGTTTTGAGCCAAAGGTCACGCCAGCAAGACCGCCGATACACAACAAAAGCGAGAGCCAAAGCGGATAGGAGGATTTCAGCAGTTCTTCTTCCTCGTTGTCGCTACCGTGGCTTTCTTCTTTTCTGGCAAGAAAAATCCTCAGGCCTGTGTATGACAGGATTCCAATGAACAGAATCGCCGCCTGCCATCGTTCTACGCCTTGGCTGAAGCCATAGAATATGAGCAATGCCAAGGCAGACAAAACCATCACTGGCAAATCCAACTTCAACATCTGAAGTTGGACTGCCAATGGGGAAATCGTAGCGGATACCCCAAGAATCAATGCGATATTGCAGATGTTTGAGCCGACGACATTGCCGATGCTGATGTCGCCAGTCCCCTTAAGTGCGGCATCTATGCTTACGAACAACTCGGGGGCGCTTGTCCCGAAGGCAACAAGAGTCAAACCGATGATCAGTGAAGGGATCTTCAGTTTGTTTGCGATGCTGACGCCGCCTCGAATGAGGTATTCTGCCCCATAGTACAAAAGGGCGACGCCAGCAATTCCTCCAAGTATCTGCAGCATTATTTCCATAGACAATATTGCGATTGAAGGTTTTCCATATAAGACATACAGATGGGATTAGACTGGGTTGGCGTAGTAGTCGCCACGGCAGCGCTTGAGATACTGCAAGCCGTTGACCTGGCCTGTCATTTCAAGTTCGCCACGATACACGGGATCGTGCCAGCCTTCAATGTCAATGGAGCCTTTGAAACCGCTGCGGCGCAATTCGCTGATGATTTCCGTCCAATTGCATTCACCGAAGCCAGGCGTGCGGTGGAAGCACCACGGTTTGGCGCCACGGAAGCCGTCTTTGGCGAGCGTATCGCGGTGGATGGTCGCGTCTTTGCCGTGGATATGGACGAAACGTTTGCCCCATTCGCGCAGTTGGGGCATCGGGTCGATCAGTTGCACCATCTGATGGCATGGCTCCCATTCGAGACCGAAGTTCTCGGCAGGCACTGCCTCGAACATCAATTCCCATGCGGCGGGATTCTGTGCGATGTTGTATGCACCTTTATCCCATGTACCGCCCATATTGCAGTTTTCAAAGCCGATTTTGACACCTTTGGCGGCAGCGCGTTCTGCCAGCGGTGTCCACACGGCCTTGAAGCGTTCGATGTTCTTGTCTATCGGAACATCCTTGAGGCGGCCTGTGAATCCTGTGACGACTTTGGTTCCGAAGAGTTCAGCGCAGTCAATCAGCGTCTCCCACTCGCGACGTGCCTTGTCTCCCGCTTCGCTTTCGTCCAGCGTGTCAGGGGAATACAGTGAAATCGTGCTGCAAACAGCATCACTTGCGTTGATGACAGGCATGACGATGTCCGCCAGTTCCGCAGGGGTCTTCCATGTGAAGCCGCCGCCGAATGTGAATGAGAAACTCTCGAAGCCGTAGGGAATAATCTGCCGCAGGTAGTCATCGACATGCTCTTTAACCTGCACCAATGTCCCAATCCGAATATCCTTTTCCATGATTGCAAACTCCTGAATGTTTATTTTGTGGATTATCCTTGAATCGCTTTTGCACCGTCCAGGCACTGTTTGACTGCCTCAAGCGCAGGCAATTCGGGGCATTCGTACTCGATGACGTACCAGTCAGTATTGCCCTTTGTCTGGCAGAACTCGAACACATCCTTCCATGGCACGCTGTCCTCGCCGATGATCGGGCGGAACGCCTTCGCTGGGTCGGTGTGATAGGGCTTCAGATGGATGGTGCGGCAGCGACCTGGGTAACGATTCAACGTTGCCATAATGTCACAGCCACCGCTTAGTGCATTGCCAAGATCAAGTTGCATGATCACAGCGGGATCCGCATTTTGCATGAACGCATCCCACGGTGTGACGCCATCCACGGCCTTGAATTCGCGATTGTGGTTGTGGTAGCCAGTGCGCATGCCTAACGGAGCCAGTTTTTCTGCGACTGTGTTGAGTTCAATCGCACGTTTCTTCCAGTCGTCAAGCGTTTCGGCAGGCAACCATGGAACGACGACATTTGGATTCCCAACAGCCTGGTTCAATTTGATGGTCGCATCAATCGTTTCAGGCTGGACGCAGTCCCACGGCGTATGCCAGCCACAGCAGACCAGGCCAGTCTCAGCGAGAAGCCCCGCATAGAACTCAGCGCAGAACTGCGGTTTTCCAGCAAATTCAACGCCTGTATAGCCCATTGCCTTGATGGCGCGCATCGTCTCAAGCGGGTTCGCCGTGAATTCATTGCGAACCGAATACATCTCCAATGCAAAAGGTATTTTCGTCATAGATGTTTCTCCCGTGTTTTTTCTAGAAATTACAGTCCGAACAACGCCTTCGGGCGCTCGTATGCCAGACGAACCGCCAGTTTCTCCGCGCAACACATCGGCATCTGGCCGTTGACGACTTCCTCGCCAAGCACATGGCACAGCGTCCTACGGAACATTTCATGGCGTGAGCCGTAGGATAGAATTTTGCGTGAGTCTGATACCATTCCAGCCATGTTCGCGAATGTGTCCACGGTGCTGACATATTCCAACTGGCGCTTCATCCCGATGAAAGAGTCGTTCAGCCACCAGGCAAGGCCAAGACTCACTTTGCCGCCAAAGGCGCGGGTCAACTGGCAGAGCGTGCCATTGTGTGCGGGATGCAGGTTATAGAGCACGACCTTCAGACGGTTGTCGAAGCGGTTCAGCAACGGCAGGAGCGGCGTCGCGATATCTGTCATGTGGTCGGAGATGTCGCCGCCGACATCGGGACCGAGGGTATCATACAGTGAGGAACGGACATCGCGGACCGCGCCGATATGAATCTGGAACACCCAGTCCTTTGCGGCGTCCATTTCTGCGACTTCGTTGAAAATGTAGGACATGAACGCGATGGTTTCCTGCTTGCTGAGCGCCTTGCGTGCCATTGCCTTCTGGAAGACCGCGTCCGCATCCGCTTCAGAGACCTGATAGCCGTATGGCACTTCGATTCCATGGTCGGAGGCGACGCAACCATTGGCCGCAAAGTAGTCGTGGGACAGTTGCAGGGCCTTGACCAAATCCGCGACATGCGCGAATTTCATGTTCCAGCGTGCGGCCAGTTTATCCATGTAATCCGCCCACTCGGGCTTGAAGATGTTCATCGCCTTGTCAGGGCGGTAGGTCGGATGGACGCGGCCAGCCAAACGGGAGTTCTTCAACGCCTGATGATACTCCAATGAGTCCACTGGGTCGTCCGTAGAGCACATGGCTTCGACATTCTGGCGAAGAATTAACGACTGTTGGCTCATCTCAGGTGTTGCAAAGCGTTCCTTGGTGATTTTCCAGATGGCGTCCGCATTATTGGCGGTAATGAGGTCATCAACGCCGAGCATGCGTTTCAGGTCCAGGTGAATCCACTCATATGTTGGATTGCCCGCGACCAGTTCGAATGCTGCTGCCATTGAACGCCATTTTTCCTCATTTGTCGCGTCCTTTCCAGTCAGAAGTTTTTCATCGACGCCGCTTTTGCGGAGGCATTCCCAGACGTAATGGTCTGTAGCGGCCTCAGCATCCCAGATATCCGTAAAGTGACGGTCTTCCGAAAGTGCTTTCACATCGCAATGGTTGTGGGCATCAATGATAGGCAGACCCTTTACCAAGTCGAACAATGCGACGGATTCGGCGGTTGAAAGTAAATACTTGTCATCTAGAAAAGCCATGTTGACTCCTGTTGTATCTTGGATTATAATTATTGATTAGAGGCCGAGGCAAACTGCTGTCATTTGCCTTTTTTCGCGGCTTTCTTTGCAGGAACCAGTTTGTTATCGACCTTGACGACCTTGCCAGTCGCACAACTTTCCATGCAGGCGACGACTGCCGCCAGCGCCTTGTAGCCCTTCAAACCGTCAAACGGGACTGGCTTGTCATCCAGGATGCAATCGACGAAGAGGTCTGGAATGCCACTTTTCACCTGATGGGTATTCGATGCCATCGCGCCGACTTTATACTTGATTTCCTCTCCGTTCTTCAGATAGACCTCTACGCCGAACTCGGGGCTTTCGCCGAGTTTCATCATGCCCTTGGTGCCGTAGAGGGTCGTCATGTTGTCTTCTTTGCCGTAGTAAGTCCAACTTGCAGTCAACTGACCGATGACGCCATTCTCCATCTTCATGATGCAGACCGCGTTGTCATCGACGGTGATGGGCTTGCCCTTCTCGTTTTTCTTGTCATACGTGCCGATGAATGCGGCGGCCTCCGCGAAATCCGTTCCAAGAAGGAATGGGATGAGATAGCACTTGTGGACTCCGAGGTCGCCCATGCAGCCGACGTATGCCTTTTCCTTCTTGAAGAACCAAGTGTGGTTTCCTTTATCTTGCGACCACATTTCGGGGCCGCCGTGGCCGAACGTGGTGCGGAAGGAAATCACGTCGCCGATGACGCCGTCCTTGAGTAGTTGCTTTGCCTTGAGGTGCGGTGGCATGAGGCACTGGTTGTGCCCGATCATCAGTTTTTTCTTGCAGGCTTCTGCGGTACGAATCATCGCGGAGGCGTCTTCAAGACTTGTCGCCATCGGCTTTTCGCAGAGGACATGCTTCCCAGCCTTCAGTGCGGCGATGGTCAGCCGTGCGTGCTCGCTGTTCGGAGTGGCGACCACAATCGCGTCGATTTTCGCATTTTCGATGACTGCTTTTTCGCTGTTAACGACGACTTTTGCGCCAAGGCCGAACATTTCAGCAAGGCGCACGGCACGTTCTTTGATGGGATCATAGACTGCCACGATTTCAGCGCAGGGATTCTGAGACAATTCCAACGCATGACGATACAATGCAATGCTTCCAGCGCCCAAAATGCCAAAACGTACCAATTCTTTCTTTGCCATGTCTGTGTTCTCCTTGGGGTAAAAATAGTTTGCGCCATGTTTTGTGCTTTCTTGCCTGATAGGGCAAAAATGCCATGACCATATAAAATCATTCTTAACGTAATGGATTTGCCTGAGATTGCAACTTGTCACAGGAAACTTTCGCGATGTTTGTTTCACAATTTAAGTCATTCGCCGTTGAAAAACCACACATTTTGTGATTATCGTTTTTTCAAGTATATTATATTTTGTTTTAGCAAGTCCAAGTTTAAAGCAAAAGGTAAAAAAACAATGAATTCAATCTACACTGCCGTCGATCCTTTCTGGGGGAATGGCGCCACCCAGTCAATCAAGCCTAAAGGAACCGTTCGAGGTTGGAATTGGCTGAAGGCGCAGACTGGAAATACTCATCCAGGGGCGCTATTGCCCTTTGGCTGGGTCTCTGTCTGCCCATATTCAGGAGCCTATCCCACGGGCTATGGCATGAATGGCTGCTCAAGCAACGGTCCCGCGCCACAGGTGTTCGACAGAAAGGCGGCATGGGGAATCTCGCATTTCCACATGTCAGGAACGGGCTACGTCGGGCAGTTCTACAATTATCTCCTTTGCACGCCGAATTCACCGTCGGCAAGCACTCAGCATATTTCCGATTTGACAGGCGAGACGGCTAGCCCAGGGTATTATGCCGCCACGTTGGCAGACTATGGCGTTGATTTCGAGTTGACTGCCACACCTTTCGCTGCCGTCCATCGCTATCATTTCCAGGAGGGGCGCGGACATCTTGCCATAGATTTAAACGCCATCGGGCTACGCCTGACGATGGGGACGCGATATAAAGAGCAGATAGGCTGGAATACCGCCACGCCTGTCGGCGAGAATGCGTGGAAGGGTGCCTTTGCCGCCAATGGTCTTTATATCTGGTTCGCTGTCAGAGCGAAAGGAGATATCACGGACAGTGCACTCTACAATTCCGTCATTGAGTACGATTTCACATCACCTGACGCGGAAGTCTATATCGGTTTCTCAATGCTGAACCAGGAGAACGCCGAACTGCATGCGCAGCAGGCGGCGGAGAAGGGCTTTGACGCCGTCCAGCATGAAGCGGAAAAAACATGGACCGCGCAACTCGAGCGCATTCGCGCCGAGTTCCCCGACACTGCGCTGCGTTCGAGATTCTACAGTTGCTTCTATCATTCACTCGTCAAGCCCGTCAAGCATGACGGTGGCTATATCGATTTTGTCACGATGTGGGACATGTACCGCACGGCACTCCCGCTGACGCTTTCCCTTTCGTCTGAACATGCGCGCCCGATGCTCTTGTCCATGCTGGAAACAAACGAGCGATTCGGCTTCTTCCCGATTCTCTACTACATGAATGAAGACCTGAACCATGAGTCCAACCAGGCCACAGCGTTGTCCGTCTATACAATCTGCGATGGCTTTACGCGCGGCCTCCTGACAAAGGACGATTATCCGCGCGTCAAGCGCGCACTTATCGCAGAGTTCAATCACGCAAATTTCTTCGGCAAGTCGCCGACGCATGTCCTTGATCTTGCGGGTGCCTACCGTGCTGCGGCCATCATTGCCCAACTCTGCGGCGACGACGGATACGCCGAGGTTCTCTTGCGCAAAAGCGGCATCTGGAAACTTGCGTATGACAAGGAGACAGGCTATCTCGTCAAAGACGCCATCTACTACGAAGGGAACTACAGGAACTATTCGTTCCGCGCACATACCGACATGGCGAAGCGCATTGAACTTGCGGGCGGTACAGCACGCTACAATGAAATGCTCGACGATTTCTTCACCATCGACTATGATGGGTCAATAACGAAAGAACTGCGGCCAATCCGTGAGGGATATTTCGAAGGGATGAACAACGAGTCCGATATGGAGACGCCGATGACCTATCTGTGGTGCGGCCGCGTTGACCGTGTCGCCGAAATCAACGATCTCATCCGCAAATACCAGTTTGTTGACGGTGAGGGTGGAGCGCCTGGCAACGTCGATTCAGGTGCTCTCAGTTCATGGTATGTGTGGAGTTGTCTTGGCATCTATCCGCTGACTGGCACGCAATACTATCTTCTCGGGTCGCCAGCCGTCACGCAAGCGGACATCGACCTGACGCAGGGGACGCTGCACATCAGCGTCCTGCGGGAAAGTCCGTCATCCATTTATCCAACGGGGTATGTTTTCAACGGCAAGTCCTTCAATGAGCCATGGCTGCCTGTCAGCGAGATTGAGAAGGGCGGCACGCTCGTCTTCCATCTGGCGGACAAGCCATCGACAACCCCGTCCCCGATTCCAGACTGGCTTTGATGATGATGTCACTTGCTGGAAGTGCCATTCATGAGCCTTGTTTTGACTGCATGCTTGAGCAATGCCATGCGGACGAGCGTCAGGCGAATCACGGCGGATAATGAAAGAATGAGTTTTGTCAAGAGGTTGATTTTGCAGTAGTCGCTGAAAAACAACTTCTGGCCCGCTAGTTCGTTTTTGACGAGAAGCATCGCGTTAGCGACGCTTCCCGTCGTATTTCCGACAAAATGCCGAATGCGGACAGATGGGTCATAGAGCGTTTTCTTGTCGCTTTTCAGCAATTTCATGCCGAGGATGTTTTCTTCCCAGTAGAGAAACGTCCGTTCGTCAAACATGCCGATAGCCAGAAGATCGCTGGCGCGAATCATGAAGAAGCAGCCCGACACGGCGTAGACGTTCTGTGCGGGGCAGTGCTCATCCCATGAAAGTTCAAAGAAATCATGCCCAAGAAAAGGGATGCCGATGTTTCGGCGGATGAGATACCATGGGGCAGGGGCAGCGAAGAATGGCGGCTGGGGCTGGTCCTTCAAATTGATGATGCCTGGACCAATGACGGCGAGTTTATCCGTGCTGTCGAGACGGCTTGCCATGACATCGACCACATTAGCATCCAGCAATTCGATGTCATCATTGCTGATAAGCAATTTGTCAATATCGGGTTGGTTCTTCAGCAGAAAGCGCGTGCCAAGGTTGTTTCCACGAGCGTATCCAAGATTGTCTTTGCAATGAAGCAGAACGACGGGGGAGTTGCCAATTGAGGCGTCTGAATCTGTGAATAGAGGGATATTCAGTGCCTCCGCGATTCGTTTCGATGATTCCAATGTGCTACCGACATCCACAATGACTGCACGCCATGGAAGGGAGATTTTGGGCAGTTCCTTTCGGACGTATGCAAGAATCTGGTCGAAGGACTTGTAGATGACAATGACGATACCAAGCATGGAATCGGACTCCTATTCATGCCCGTTGCCGCGGTTTTGTCTTTTTAGTGATTTTATGAATTCATCCAGTTTCAGTGCCTTGGCGCAGGATTTCAGGCAACGGTATGCCCTTGAGGGCGGTGGAGGCATGATATTCCGTTTGTAGAATTCGTCATAACCAGAATGGGGCATGACATACGGCGGATGCTGCAATGGAAAAGCAATTTTACCAGCCGAGCGAGTCGCCTGATGGAGAATTTGAGATGGTGTGTGCGTTCCGTCAAATGTGTCTCCAAGATTTTGGACGAGATTGACGCTTGGAACAATACTGAGGCGTGACTGGATGAGATTGGCGAAGGTCAATTGATAGTCCCAGGTATTGTAGTTTCCGAGTTCATGGATGCCATGGATGGAAGTCGTCATAAACCAGCGTTCATGATAGTCTCTGGCAAAGAAAAGTTCATTGTTCTGTTCCAGATCGGGAAGGAGGGCGCAGTCGATGTCAAACTGCTTCCAGACCCGTCTCCAGGATGCCCATCCCCAGCATCCGAACAGCAATCTGGAGAAATCGTAACTGTATCTGAACGGAACACTGGCGCCAGCAACGTTCAAGGCGGAAATAATGCCGATTCTTTCGTCATTGCGATATCGTTCAAGCAGTTCTGCGGCGAAGTCAAAAAACGACTCGTCGACTAGGCAATCGTCCTCAAGGATAATGCCTTCGTTTTCTTGGTCGAAGAACCATGAAATCGCACCTGACACTGCCAAGCCGCAACCAAGGTATTCCTTGCGGAACAACGTTTTGACTTCACAGGGCCATTCAATCATCTGAAGTGCCATCTGGCGAACTGATTCGCACGTTTCCTGTTCGCCAGGGCGTTTTTTACGAGGTCCGTCTGCCGCAAGATACAGGCGTTGAGGACGGATTTCCCTGACACGGGCCAACACGCTTTGAAGGCACTCCGTGCGGTTGAAGAACATGACAAGCACGGCAATGGAATCACGTTTCGCCAATGACGGGTCTCCTTCCATGTCAAACGACATCCAATCAAAACGGGATGGTTGAAATAGTTAAAACAAGCCTGCTCTCAAGCGGCGATTTCAAGCAGTCCGATTAGCAGGAGAATTGTTTCAAAGACGTAATAGGCAATCTTGCGGAGATGCTGCTGTTGGAGTTGCAGTGAATCGATGCGTGATTCCGCGATTTGCGGCAGGATGTAGGCAATCAACGATGCAAGAAGAACTAGAACCAGCCAGCCTGGGCGGGACATGCATTGGGCCCAAATACCACAGACAAGGACCGTTACCAGTAAAGCCAAAATCCACTGGGGAAGGAATTTCTTTCCAGAATCCTTTCCTGCTAGAAAACTCTGTACTGAAACGGCGGCCAGGAGCATTGCAGCCAGAAGCCATGCCACATTGAAGCGCAGGCAGAGAAAATAAATGCACAGAGGCCGTAGAATGAGCAATGCCAAATAGAGGGCAAATGTGCGGTTGCCATCATAATGCGCATCGTCGGATGGGCGAAGCCAATGCTGTGACAGTTCATGTTCGGCTCCCTTTTCAGAAATCCCTGTGAAATACCAGATAGCAAGAACTGCCGCTGTCGCAAGAAAAGCCCCCACGAATGGCGCGGATGAAAGAAGCCACAGGAGAATCCATGCGGCTATCATTGAGCAGAATACTACTGCTCCGCGGTAAAGGAACATCCAGAATTCTGGTTTGGTGGGAATTTTGTCTGAACTTTCAAAATGGAGGCCTCTACGTCGCAGTGTCTCCTTTGCTGCCCACAGGAATGATTCAATCATGTGCATTTCCCCTCGTTGTGCTTGATTAGATAATGTGAAGTTGACTCAGAGAAGGCCGACTCGCTTCATGGTATCCAGCAACTTCTTGCGGTTGGCCTCGCCAATTTCGCACAATGGCAGGCGGTATTCTTCGGAAAGCAGTTTTAGTTCACCCATCGCCGCTTTGACTGGTATCGGGTTGGAT
This sequence comes from Victivallales bacterium, assembly GCA_017963875.1. The sequence goes on from JAGCTA010000061.1 coordinate 25,758, forward strand.
TCGATAAAGAGGTCACGGAAGAATGGATAATACTTGTGGTGAATTTCGTATGCTTTCGCTAGGTTTCCAGCGAGCATTGCGTTGACCATTTCAGATACTTGGGCTGGAATGATATTGGAGGCGACGCTGATGACGCCCGAGGCGCCAACGGCCATCATGGGCAATGTCAGGCTGTCATCGCCGCTGAGCACAGGCAGGTCACAACAATCCTTTATGCCGTTGACGCGTTCAACGCTGCCTGCGGCTTCCTTAACCGCTCCGACGAGTTGGTGCTTTGAAAGCCTTGCAATCACGTCCAATGGGATTTCCTTGCCTGTACGCCCAGGCACATTGTATAGGACGATCGGAATGCCAGAGAATTCGGCAACCTCGGAAAAATGGCGGTACATGCCTTCGCCTGTCGGTTTGTTGTAATAAGGTGTCACCTGCAATGTGGCGTCTGCGCCGATGTCGGCAGCATGACGGCTAAGTTCACGTGCTTCCTGTGTGGAATTCGCGCCAGTTCCTGCAATGACTTGGACGCGCTTCGCGACCTTGCGCACGACGAATTCAATGACTGAATCGTGCTCGCGGTAGTTCAATGTTGGGGATTCGCCTGTGGTGCCAACAGGAACGACGCCTGCGACGCCTGCGGCAATCTGCATTTCCAACAGGGCCTCCAAAGCCGCATAGTCAACAACTCCGTCCCTGAATGGGGTTACAAGTGCGGTGTAGCATCCTTGAAATTGCATTGTCGTGTCTCCTTTGGAAATGAATGATAAAATAGTGCCGTTTTATGATAATTGTTATGAAATCAACTGTACATACAATAACTATAATTCACCTTATGTGATTAGCAAAATATCAAGGCAAAAAAAGCCCCGACGTTCAGTTGGGGGAGGAGAGGGAGGTGGGAAGGAGATTGAACGTCGGGGCTTAAACCACTTATCATTAAATTGCTTTAATGTAACTCTATTTTTGTTTTATGCAAATTTCAAAGACTCTATTGTGATTTTTGAGCGTAAAATAGCACTGTTAATATCAAAAAGAATAGGTTCTTGGTCATGATTTCATCCCATCTCGTCCCTGCGGATGATTTCATTCTGGGCATTGGACGACATATCGACGAAAATGGCGCTGTATCCCGTGATTCGCACGGTCAGGTCGCTGTAGTTTTCTGGATGCTTCTGCGCTTCGCGAAGCATGGCGGTGTCTGCGATACTGAGTTGTGCCTGCATGCCTCCCTGTTCGAAATACGCCTTGAGAAGCGCCGCTAGCCGTTGCAGGCCCTCGGTGCCATCAACGGCATTGGGACGCAGACGCAGGTTGAAGGCACCTGAGTGCAGACGTTGGAACGGCAGTTTGGATACGGAGCGCATCAGTGCTGTCACCGTTGTCACCTGGCCTTGCGATGGTGAAAGATTTTCGCTGAAGGGCATGCCCTTGTGTCTGCCGTCAGGCGTTGCCTGAGCGTGGGCACCATCGGTGATATGGCATGAATCGCTGATGGTCACATTAAGCGTAATGACATCTCTGATGCCATTCTCATTGACTGCCTCCTCGTCAATGACATCAAGAAGGGTGTTCATCAGTCGGACAGCGTGGGTATCGGCAGTGTCGTCGTCCCGCCCATATTTTGGGGCGCGTCTGCATTCCGTGTAGAGGTCAGAGGCATTGGTGAAATCATTCGCGCAGGCAGCCATCAATTCCCCAAGTGAACAGAGTTTTTGTTTGAAGACGAGTTGATCGACGGCGGCCAGCATGTCTGCGGCCGTTCCAATATACCTGAGTCGAAGATAGAGAGCGGGATACTTGACGCCGCCGTCCAGGCAGCCGCGTGCGCGGTCGATTGTCCCTTCCGTGAAACAATCTGTCAGTGAAAGGAGACCATTTGAGGGAATCGTGCCGTTGCGGTACAATTTGCGATATTTCTCAAAATCAGGCGTGATGTATGCGTTCCTGTAGATTTCGGCTGTCGCTTTGTAAATATCATCCATGGAGGAGAAAAGTCGTCCGCTGTTTAGGACATCAAGTAGAAGTACTGGCAGTGTGGGGTGTTGCATGCTGAATACAATTGCGGAGCCGCCTGAGATGTCTGCCCAGTTGCATGGATGGATTGAATAGTTGATTGCGTCAAATGGCTCGACACCGACGTGGCGGAAGGCGGGGACCATGGTATCATCGTTGTAGATTAGAATGGAGGCGTTCTGTCGCACTTTATCACAGAGTAGCATCCAGATATCTTCAGGCGTATCCTTTGTTCTACGGAAGATGACGACGGGGTTTTTCAAAAGCGGCTGGATGCGTTCCAGGAAAAGTCGTGTAAGAGGGTTGGTGCGATAGTCGTGAGAGTTGCTGTAACCGCCGAGCAGGATGTATGTCGGCGAATCGAAGCCAGCGTTTCTTGCCCAGCCTGTGGTGTTTCCTCCGTAGGCAGCATTGGCCATCTGGTGTTCGCCTCTGGCAAGATGCAGACTGCATTTGGAGTAGAAGTCGTCGATGAGCCATCCAGCCTGTTCGCGTGTCAACCGCCCCGTGGCAATGTCGTGTTCGTAGAAGTCTAGTAGGTCGTCATCCACACGGCCGAAAGTCAGGCAGGCGACATCGGCCCCAGCGTAGATGATATATACGGTAAAGATGAAGAGCATCAGCTGAAGGGCATCGCGGAATGTCTCGGGCGGACCTGCGACCAGTCGGCGGCATACTGCGGCGCAATCTGGCTTCCCCGCCGTTTGCGCCGCGTCTGCATATCGATTGATGTAATGGATGATGGCTTTGAAGACCCATTTCATACCTTCCAACTGGTTTAGGCAATTGTCGTTCTCGCCTTCGTCGCGCGCCTGTTGGATGCGGCTCTCGACTTTCTGGACATAGCCAGGGAGTCCCATGCGGCATGCGCCTGGAAAGTCTAGCGTGACATGGCCATAATTGCGGTATGAGATGGGATTGCGGCGGTAGTGGTTGTCTTTCCAGATTTCCTGCAACCGTGCCTCTTCTTGCGCGTCAGGCACTTTGTCAATATAGCGCCCTAGAAGAAAGTCATGGGGATCCACGGGCAGTGATGCCTTGGAGAGGATATTGAACAGCCCTATACCCTGCTGAAGCGGCTGCGGAAGGTTCTGAACGTCCTTCCATGCTTCATCTAGCAGGAACAGACGTTCAGTCAGCGTGCTGTTGACAGGCTTTTCTCTGAGCAGTCGTATCGCGGCATCAATCAGATACGCGGCGTCTTCGCTTTTACCAAGTATGTCGTTCATCAGGATTCCAATGGGAGTCGCCCAGTTTTACCAAAAGACATGATAATATGGCATGATTGAAAAGCCTGTGGCACCATAATGGAACCACAGGCCTGAATTCAGTTACTGTCCTGAAATTGCGCACAGAATGACCTGTGCGCTAAAATCAGTTATTTGACAATGTAGGTCGAATAGTTGGCTTCGCCCTCGAAGCGGACGAAGATGTATGCGCCAGCGGCGGCAGGAATGTCGCTGATGACGAGTTTGCCGTCAATGACCGTGGCAGTGACTTTGGCATTGTTCCAAAGTTGCTGCTCAGCGTCAATGTACTGGATGTCAAGGGCCAGTTCTTCGCCTTCGATGGCATTTGCCAGAGCGATAGACAGACCATTGCCAGTGGAGGCGATCGAATTGACGATAGGAGCATCGGATTCCTTGACGATGGTGAACGCATGGCCATCTTCCGTCACGATACCGTTTTCAAGTTCCGTGGCGACAACCCAGCGATAGTTGCCAGGTTCGAGGTTGAGTGTCACATTCGCTAGTTCCGTATTATTGATTCCAGTGACGTATGCGCCGCTTTCATCATAGATTGCCAGACTGTAGGCAACCGCCTTGGCGGCTGTCGGCCATGTGAAGTCGATGTCTGCCGCGTCATCAGCCGTATAGAGGACTGTGCCGTCTGCGGGGAAGATGGCGGGTTTGACGCCAGAGCGACGTGCTGCGCCCATGACTTCCTCGTATGTGAACTTGGCAACAGCAGATGAACCGACTGGGTTGGAGCCGACAACAGTGACATAGTAGCCTTCCTGGAAATCGAAGGAAAGACGATATGGTCTGACGATATCGCCCGTTTCGCCTGGGAGGAATTTCTGGCTGTAACTCTTCAACTGGCGTTTCTTTGAATTGTACACCTTCAGGACAAAACTCTTGCCCAGCGGGACATTGACATCGTACGAATCCTCAGCATCAGCGGCCTTGGAAACGGTGATGGCGTTCGCATCAGGTTTCGTGTAATCATCAATGGTCTCAAAGAGGCCAGCGTTTGTAGAATCGAACTTGGTCGCAAGACCAGCGGTCTTGCCGCCCTTCATGTAGTATTCCTCAAAGTAATATGTATTGCCTGGCTTGAGGCCGATGAAGTTGTTGGCGAAATAATGCGCGGGCAAAATCGTGCAGACGCCATTCTCGTCCTTTTCAACCTTGAGGATGGTCAACGTACTTGTGCCTGGCTTGCCATTCTTGAGCAGGTGGACATAGAAGATGATGCCATCATATTCATCGCCGAGGTCAGTTGTCACTGCGGTATGGATCGGATACCACGGTGTGTCTCCAATGACAATGGCAAAGGCCATCTCTTCAGAAGTCTCTGCGGGCGTGCCATCATCTGTAACCGTGATGGTGCATGGAATCTTCATGCCGACAACAGCGTCCTTGCTTACGGTGAATGTCACCTTGACGGTGAAATCGCCATCATTATCGACAGGCGTTGCGTTGATGGCGGTGATGAGGCCAGCAAATTCGGGATCAACAGTGACAGCCGCAGCAGTAATTTTCTGCCCGAGTTCCTTTTCGCTTACAGGACCGACAACAGCGGTGAAACTACCAGACTGCTCTTTGCCATCCGCGATGTCAAGCGTGCTGACGAAGAAGTCAAATGGGGTGACTTCAGGAGCATCGTTGATGTCATTGACGGTTACAGTGATTGTTCCCTTGGATGAGGCACCGCCTTTGTCCTTGGCAATGTACTGGAAGGAATCTTCGCCAGAGAATTCTGGAGCAGGCGTGTAGGTGATGACGCCGTTCTTAATCGCGACTTTGCCGCCTTTGGTCGACTTTTTGTCAGCGGAGAATGTGAAAGTATCGCCATCGGGGTCAACGACATTCTTGATATATTCTTCTGAGTTCATGTCAAATTCCAGTGCGACATCTTCATCGGTTACGACAGCGAAGTCGCCAGCAATCGGCGCGGAGTTGGCGATGGTTGTTGCAGGAGACTTCCTGCCTTTTCCAAGGACTTCATCCTTGTCTGCGTACGGCTTTGCAATGGCGAAAACTTCGCATGTGACCTTCTGGCCGCGAGTGAAGACGCCTTCGCCCTTCAGAGTATCTTCACCTTCGCCTTCAAGCACGACTGTTCCGTTGACTGACCAGACATACTTGAAACCAGTGATCGTATCGCCATCTTTGTCATACTTATTGGTTGTGGGTTTGGCGGCAATGGCGGCGTTCATGTCTTCAATAGACGGAGTGACAACGGCCTTGATGGCGTCAATAGTTGTGATTTTCTTTGTGGCTGTGTCGGTGACAGCACCATCAACAATCTTATAACCGACAAGTTTGACGGCTGTCGGGGCGGCTGTCTGCTGATCAACGTCAGTAATGGTGAATTCGTTGGTCTCGTGGAGGAGGACGCGGATGCCGTCACCATCTGTCGCATAAATCTGGAATTTAGCCTTCTGGGTCGATGGACGATTGGGATTGTCGCCGTTGGCAATCATCGTGTACTTTGGCGTCAACGTTGCAGTGAAGGTGGCAGGTGAAGCCTTTTGGGATTTGCCATTGGAGTTGACCTTTGCCCATGCAGGGAGCGTTTCCTGCTGGACGCCATCGATGAATGCGACGAGTTCGAAGCCCTTGATGCCAGAAGGAGCGGGTGCACCGTCAATCTTGCCATCGGCGGCCTTCAGTGTCAACTTAACGGCTTTGCCTGTCTCGGTAATGTCATCGATTGCCGCAGGGGCGTTGCCGACGATTGTGGGCGGCGGATTGGTGCACAGCAGCACGGAGTATTCTTCGGAGGTATCGATGCCGCCATTTTCTGTTCCACCGTTGTCTTTCACCTTGAATGCGATGGTGGCTTTGGCTGCGGGATCGGGATTCTCAACAGGCGTGGCTGTCAGTTCGAGTTTGTTTCCGCTTACGTTCCAGGCGATTCCATTCAGGATGTGGTTTTCATCTGTGATGATGACGGAGTCAGCAATGAGTTCGAAGGTCTGCTCAGACTCGTCTTCCGCGCCAGCATACATGTCGAAGGAAACGGTTGTCGCCACATAATTGCCAGAAACTGGATCCTTGACAAAGGAAACAGGCGTGACATTGACGGTCGGCTGGTCGTTGACTGCGGTGACGGTCACCTTGACGGTCGCAGGTGCACTCTTGGCATTTGAAGGATCAATGGCGATGAATTTGAATTCTGCTTCGCCATTGAAGTTCTTTGCAGGTGTGAAGGTAGCAATACCAGCCTTTGCATCTAGAGCGACTGTTTCCCGTTTCTTCAGAATAGGAACACTGTTCATACCAGCCTTTGCATCTAGAGCGACTGTACCGCCGATGACGGATTTGGCATCAACGGCAAATGTGAGGACATCATTATCGATGTCTTTCTTCAATTCATTCAAGTCAATTGCAACAGGTGTGTCTTCAAGCGTTGTGGCTGTACCGTCGATGGCTTCTGGCGGTGTATTGGTGATGGTCACTGCAGGGGAATTCTTTGGGGTTCCAAGAGCCACTTCATCGGAATCGCTGTAGGGTTTCGTGATAGCGGCGACTTCGCAGACAACTTTGTCGTTGCGGCCATAGCCTGTAGCAATCGTGTCGGTGGTTTCAGCCTGGATTTCGCCATTGATTTTCCATGTGTAGTTGTAGCCAGTGACCGCATCATTGTCGCTGTCGGTGATTTCAGCAAAGCCAGGGGTGACGACCGCCTGGATTTTCTCTGCGGCTGAAATCTTGGTTACTTCATTGCCGTCGCCATCAATGCCTTTCAGGACAACGGTCTTGGGCGCTGCGGCCTGACGGTCAACATCGGAAACCGTGAAGGCGGATTCGAAAACTGTAGCCGTAACATTGTCGCCGTCAGTGGCATTGACCAAGACCTTGACTGCGGCCTTGGAGGGACGATTGCCTTCAGTGCCGTTTACAATCATGTCATAACTTGGAGTGATGGTAGCGGTGAATGTTGCGGCAGCGTTAGCCTTGGAAGTGCCGCTTGTGACTTTAATCCAGGCAGGAAGCGCGGCTTCCTGCTTGTCGTTGACCAGAACAACGACTTCAAAACCTGTAATGCCGCTTGGCGCGGGTGCGCCATCGACATAACCGTCCTGTGCCTTCAGGTTGATGGTGATGGCCTTGTCGGTTTCAGTGAAGTCTTCGATTGCCTCGACATTCTTGCCGTTCTGCTTGATAACGAGGGAGTTTGCCACGAGTTCTGGCGGCGGGTTGTCGCGATAGGTGACGACGAGTGCACGCTCTTCGCTTTGTGCGCCGTCTGCATCCTTGACAATGTATTTGACGACAGCGGCATCTTCATCTGCGAATTCATCTGCCGTGTCAGGAACGGTAATGGTGATGACCATGCCTTCGGCTTGGGCTGTGCATTTGGTTGCAGCGGGCTGTTCGGTGATTACGACTGAAAGAACATCCTCTGTATCAGCATCGGTGGCTGTGATGGTGACGCTCTTCTGCATTTCTGCACCCTTGCGGATGAAGATCGCAGTGTTGTCCGCCGTGGTGATGACAGGGGCGGAGTTGCCAATGGTGATATCGGCACTCTTCGCCATTTCGGGATAATTCTTCTTTTCTCCGAAGACCGTGGTGTATGGGGTGGCCGTCACAGTCCATTTTTCACCGCGTTTCACGACGTTTGCGGGAACGGTCGCTGTGGCGTAATCTGTATCGGCATCGTTGAGTTTCCATGCGTAATCGTATGCGATGGCATCGCCGTCGGGGTCTGGAGAAACTTCGAAATTCTCGGTGATTGCAGCGGTGAGGCTGTCATTGACAAATGCCTCGGCAGGGCTGATGGCAACGGCGAAGTCAATGGCTTCAGGTGCCTGGTCGGTATCGGTGACAGTGAAATCAGCGCTGTCGGAGGCGACGCATGTTTCGTCGTTTTTCAGCGTGATTGTCATGGCAAGCGCAACCTGCTTGCTTGCTGCGCCATTGTGCGCGATGGTTGCGTAGGGGGCGCGTGCAGTGATTGTGTAGATGGAGAATCCAGCGTCATCGGGTATGGGTGAGGGAGAAACATCGTCAATTGCCATGTCATTGCCATCGGCGGTCAAAGCCTTGTTATAGTCATCAAAATTGCGGCCTTCACCGTCTTTGAATTTGAAGGTAAAGGTGAATGGGGCTTCCTCGGCGACTGCGTCAGCGGGAACTTCCGTAATGGCAACCGCTGGAGGGAAGTTCACATCGTTGACTTTGACTGTGATGGAACCATCAACGGAACCTGCCACTGCGGGGTCCGTGCTTTCGACTGTGTAATTGATGGTGAATTCGCCATTGTAGAAAATGGCGGGGGTGTAAGTTACTTTCTGGTCGCCATCCTGGGCAATGACGCCAGCGTTGGCATCGCTTGCTTCAGCCTTCGTGATTTTGAATTTGGTTGTTTCTTTAAGAGTGTTTCCATCCCATGCTTTGCAGGTGAACAAAGTTTTGTCCGTAAAATCAATGGTATAGGTCTTTTCAACATTGACTTCATCAAATTCCGCATCAGCCAGTGTGGTGAAATTGAAGGACTCACGGAAGATGACAAACATTAGTTTCAGATTGTCAGTGGAATAGGCTTCACTTGCTTTCCAGTCAATCTGCAAGGCAGACATTTCAGCAGGGATGTTGACTGAATCGGTTGCTTCATCAACTCCATCGACATCAATGGCAAATGTGACATCGCAAATTTTGGTTTTGGTACCGCTGTTGAAGGTAAGATTTGGAATTTGACCTAATTTGGCAGATGCAGTAGGGGCCGCAGAGATCGTAAGAACGCCAGCGGTGACTGTCGTCTTGACGGCATTGTTTGCGGCACTGGTGAAAATGCTGTCGTTCCAGACAACTGATGTGGTCGTTCCTGCTGTTACGCCATCAGCCATACTGATGCCTTCGGGAAGGGTGACTTTAATATTAAATGTAGTCACATTTTCGCCTGCGGTTGTGGCATATAGACCAATCGTCTGGGTTGTTGTCGCGGCGACGCCTTTGACGACATCTCCGCTTGTCGGTGTCCATTCCAGAGACACTGTAGCATATAGGCTCATAGCACCTGTTAAGATGGCTGCCGAGAGTAGTTTAGTGAGTTTTTTCAGCATCTTAAACTCCTTTTGTTTTGTTGTTAGTGATTTTATTTATGAATTTGGTTATTTATGAGCATATTTTTTGAATGTCTCCAGGGCTTTCTCAGCATCGACTATTGTTTCATCAATACCCTGGGTGATATCATCGACATACATACCATCGGGGTCATCCATACCACCGAGTGCCACAAAGAGATAGAACATGAGAGCATCTTCCTCGGCGATGATTCCATTGCCATCATAGTCCAGGAATGCAGGCAGTTTTTTCAAGTTTTCCAATGCCTTTTCTGCATCAACAACAGTTTCATCAATACCCTGTGTGATATCATCGACATACATGCCATCGGGGTCATCCACGCCACCGAGTGCCACAAAGAGATAGAACATGAGGGCATCTTCTTCGTTGACGATTCCATTTCCGTCGATATCCAGCGTTCCGTTGGTGCCGACAGGATTGACATAGACGGCGGTGAGGTCCAGTGTTTCGCCATTGATAGTTAGGCTTGGGAGTACATTTGCCTGTGCGGCGTCTGCACCGAGTTTGAGAACGAGCGTCAAGGTCGCGGTTGAGTTGGCAGGAATGTTCAAACCAGTGAATTTGCACTCGTCGTTGGCATTCTTGGTCGTGTCGCCAAAGACAATTCTGGTTGCGCCAGCGGGAGAAGCGGCATCTGTCACGACTTCATACTGATCGGTGACAGGCAGGTAATCTACGGCAAGCGTGGCTTCGTTCGCTGCCAATGCAGTGGCGATGCCATAGGTAAATGAGAGGTAAACGGTTTTCGCATCGTCCGTTGTGGGAACATTGAATACCTTGGTGGTTGTGGGATCCGCATCGCCTTTGATTTCATTATCCTCGTCGTCTGTGGCAATGACATCGCCTTCGTATGCGGCGTATGCGATGCCAGTCAGTTCGGTGGAAACGCTTTCGGCGATTTCGACAACGACGACGGAATTCAAGGTTTCTTCACCAGCCTTATATTCGAAACCATATTGGAGATAGGCGGCGTCTGCAGGAACGTTGGCGACATTGATTACTCCATTGTTGGAAGCGAGTGTGATGTTGTTGGCGTCAATCGCTGTCCCGTCTGCTTTAAACGCATAAACTTTATCGCTTTCGGTGATTTCGTAGCCTTCTGGATACGGTTCTTTGAAGGAGAAGGAATCGTTGCCGCCAATTACGGACACTTCCAATGTACCGATTGGCTTGATGGTCGAGCCGTTGGCGCGGATGAAATATGTTTTTCCTTTTTCGATGGCGACGGGATTTTCATCAATGGCAACTGGGGCGACCTCACCGTCATCAATGGTGAGTGATGCAGGTGCCGCGCCACTGACTAGTTTGAAATATACTTTTGCGTCCGAAATGGACTGGAGTTGCCATACGACTTTGTCACTATCAAGACCTGTATAGTAACTGCAAGCCAACTGGCCAAAGTCCACGGCCTGGGGAGAAGCCGCGTTACCAGAACCTACGAAGAAAATGTGATTGATGGCACCGTCCGCAGGTGTTCCGTATGGCGGATACGGGACGCTGGCCTTATCCTCGGAAACAATACCGAACATCAGTGTCGGTGCGGCATCTGCTTCGAAGGAAACCTGATAGACGAATTCGGCACTGGCGACGAGAGCGAAAAGAAACACGCTCAGTAGTGTGGTGATTCGAGTCGATGTTTTCATTGTGGTCCAATCCTTTTGTTGAGTTGAATTGTACTTGGTTTTATTTGTGTTTGTATTGTTTTCAGACAAAATGACCCTCTTTCCGTCAACGTGTGACATAAAGACACAAAAGACAATATATTGGCATATTGTCCATTTTACAAATAAAAAAAGTGTTGATTTGAGAAGAAAATGCTCTTTTTTTTAAATTAAAAAGGGTTTTTTGGGTAGGAATGAAAACGAATCCAAGGAGGTTGGTAGGTGTTTCATGGGAGGACAAAGCAGGATCCCGTCTAGGGGACGTAGCATCATGAAAATACTGTAAAGACAAATTCAGTGTTCCACGACTCTTTCTTGATTCTTGATGACAAGGAGTTATACTTAATTGGCGCGGGGGAAATAGCCAATATCAAAGCGAGAGTGTGAAGACATCTTTTTTAACTATGAGGTATAAATATGAAAGACTTTATCGCCTACTGCGGATTGGATTGCGAGACATGCGAGGCTCGAATTGCAACGTTGAACAATGACGATGATCTGCGCAGGAAAGTCGCGAAACACTGGTCGGAACTGAACGGCGTGGAGATTACGCCTGAAATGATCAATTGCACGGGCTGTCGCATTGAGGGCGTGAAGACTCCTTACAGCGGATCACTTTGTCCAATCAGAAAATGCGCCATGGAACGTCATTATGAAACATGCGGAGACTGCGCAGAAATGGAAAAATGCGAAAAAGTCGCCATGATCATTGGAAACAATACTACGGCACTTAATAATCTTAACTTAGTGAAATACAATATGTAAGGACATAAAATGGATTTGACAATAGAGCATCGGAATAACGAGAAGGAAGCCAAATGCCGCTTGAAGCGTGTCTGTTATCGCGCGATGGCACCGTATTATGTCACCATGCTGTGCGCCGTCGTGATGCTTGTCAAGTGTGGTCTTGCCACTTACAGCGTGGAGTTGAGATGTGTTTGTTTTTCCCTGGCGGTGTTGGGAATCGTAAAAATCCTAACGGGCTTTCCTTTTTTCTGGCGGAGAACCCGAAAGACTCTCACAAAATCAGGTACGTTCGAACATCCTATGGTCATTCATTTGACAGATGCCTACGTTGAGATAACGTGTGGCGAGAACTACTCCAAGAACGAATACAAGGTCTTTTCAGACTACATTCTCCTGAAGGACACCATCGTCCTGAGAATCCAAAGATATCTTGCAGGCTTTTACAGACGCAATGATTTTCCAGATGGCGGGGCGGAGTTCATTCGCTGCCTGGAGGCCTGCGGTGTGAAAAGGACAGCGATGTGGAAGCGGTGGTGGGCCGCCTGGCTATTGCTCGCGTTGGCAGTGTATAGCGTCATTTCTTTCATTTCAACCATTCACAATGAAGAATGGAGTCAAGACAAGGCCGAGCGCGTCGTCTGCATGAATAATCTCAAAATGACGTATCTGGGCCTGACGATGTATGCTAATGAAGCGAACCAAGGCGCTTCCCCTATGCCGCCGTCGCTTCAGGCCTTGAAGAATGCCAAGGTTATCGAGAAAAACGGAGCAATCTGCCCAACGACCATGCAGGAATACAAGTTCATACCATATTCGAAGATGCCCGATGCCTTGTCACCCGACAAGGCTCCCATTGTAATCGATGGAATCCCAAGCCATTACAAATGGCCATACTTCCCAATAAAATGGTCGCGCGTCTGGCAGACGCCAATCCTTTTCGCCGACGGACATATCTCATTGGAGGAGGATGTCTACTGCTATATGGACATCTATGACAGGTATGGATACTTCCTTGATGAAACGGAGGCGGAAACCTTGAAAAAGTGCTGCGAGGCATGGGATTCGGGCAAATGACTTTTGGAGAGACGAAATGAAAAGGCTTTTACGCAGAATCTTCTATAGGGACGAACCTGCGCAAGGGGCGTTCTTCGGGCTGACGCTGCTGTTCATGCTGCCGAGGTGGTTCTATGCTCTCGGCATGGATGTCGTGCTTCCTTTTATGCTGCGGGAATGGATGGCGGCGGAAATGGCGTTGTATTTGCTTGGGGGACTGATGGGAGGCGTGTTGCTGTATGCGCTGATTGTCCTTCCTCGCTTCTTGAAGAGAATCAACGTTGCCAGCAGGAAAGGCTATGTGTGGGCACTGTGCGGCTGCGCTGTCCTGATGATTGGATTCTGGATGATGACAGATATAAATGGCGATCATGAACTGCATGAGCGCTACTGGTGGGTGATTCCGACGCTGTTTGTTGTCGGAAGTGCAGTCTATGCTTCTCGTCCAGAGGTGAAGATTTGGGAGTGGATTGTCGCCGCTGTCCCGCTGGCGGCTTGCATGGCTTTATACTGCGTTTTAAATCTTGCCGATATCCAAAAGTTGTCTTCTCCAGTGTTTACTCTGGAGCCAGTAGGTTGCATCCATGGAGCAGGCGCAACGCCTTCCGAAGCCTTAATGGGCATTGGAGAGTTGTCGGAATGGCTGCTGACGATCTGCTGCATCCTGCTGTTTGCGGTGGCGTATCTGCTGTTCGGCAGGATTATCGCGAAAGGCGGCGGTGTTCCGTTCAGAAGCCTTTTCGGCAGAGGTGTTGTGGCGTTGTGGATTGTCTTTGCAGTGATGTACATTGCAAGCGTCGGCCTGGCGGTATACGGAATGCACGATGCCAAAGTCGCATGGAGGGAACTGGATGCGTATTGGGGAATGCCAGTCAAGACCACGACGCTGGTTGAACTCTATGGCAAGAACGACAATATCGACCAGGCGTTCTGGGACGAGTTCAACGGCCTGTTGGTGAACTTCCCAGAAATCTTCAAAAAATATGACGGCCTGAATGATATTGAGGTGTATCCGGACGCAGTCTTTCCGCAAGAAATCCATGCGGAGTGGAAAACCGCGTTCAATGAGTCTGCGGAGTTGCGGCGAAAGGAAGAGATGCTTGATTCGCCGCCGCCATTGCCTGAAAGGAAATTTGATTTCAATTTCGATCGTCTTCGTCATAAGATCTTGACTGAATGCAGAATCATGGTGCGTTGGGAATTGTGGCGTGTGAGATTGGCGTTGGAGGACAAGGACATTGATGCCGCCAAGAAGGCCTTGCGGCGAATTGACAATATCTGCGTCCCTCTTGTGGCCGATTACAACGAAGTGTCTGGCCTGGTGTGGATGGCCATTGAGTCGATGCGGGCCAAGGCGTTGTGTATGATTCTTTCCAGCGGCCTTGCCGGCGAGGCATGGCTTCGCGAGCAGTCAAACCTGCTGCTTGAAAAGGAACGGATGATTCCAGAAGTGCATAAACGTATGATTTTGGGGCAAGCAGTCCACATGATGGAAATGATGGACATGATTGCAGAAAAAACAAGCTATGCCTCATTCCTTTCACTGCCGGAGTCATGGGTACTTTTAGCGCGCGAAACTGCCTCCATGGCACGATGCCACTGCATTTCGAACTTCAAGGATTACCCAGAGAAGCCCTCAAGTATCTTTACGGCAATGCTTTCCAGTGGCTTGCGAACCATAGGGACAAGAAAGATCCCCGTGCTCGTGGCGACATTTCGGGTTGCTAGAGGGCTGATCGAGGCGGAACTTTCGCGACTGAAGACGGGTGTCTATCCTGCTGAATTGGAAAATCTTGAGGAAGATCCATTCTCTGGCAAGCCGCTGAAATACGCCATCGGCGACCACGAGATTCACGAGGAGCTTTTTTTCTTGAACGAGGAGTACGAGGAGGAAGGGGAGTACAAGACGACAGTCGTTGACGCAGTGCAAAAGCAGCTTGGCGCATCGGACGAGTGGGCGAAGGAATTTCTTCGCCGCAAAAAATACACATTCAAGAAGGAGACTCGCATCGTCAAAGCCGTTCAGATCTGGAGCGTCGGGCCAGACGGCGTCAGCGGAGATGCCAAGGGAGACAATCCGCAGAAGTCCCGCGACGATGTGAGATTTTATATTGTGACTAGCCCTCCAGATTCGTCATCGTCAAAAACTCCTTGAAATGGATGTGGCGGACGATGCTGGTGGAATAGTCGAGTTCGTCGTTGGTGATGAGAATCTTCTGTGAAAGCGGATCGACGTTTTCGAAGGCTTTGAATTCGCGCTGGTAGGCCTTGTCATCCGCGACACTGTAGGCGACTTGGATGTAGTACTTCTTGGTTCCTTTCTGGGCGAGGAAGTCTATCTCCTTGTCGCCATTGACATAGACGCTCAACTGGTAGCCCATGAATAGCAATTCGTTATAGACAATGTTCTCAAGATTGTGGTCCAAGTCGAAGCGGTTGTCGGGGCAGCGGATGGAATTCAGCGAGACATCGCCATCGTAGCATTTTCTGTAGAATGCGAGCTCCTGCTTTGTCTTGGTCGAATACTGCTTCAGAAGGTCAATGGCGTATGCTGTTTCCAAGTATCCAATGTATTTCTGAATGGTGTTCTCAGAGCATTTCAGATTCTGTTTCACGGCTTTGTAAATGGAATTCGCGGAGACAATCCGCGAGTTGGACCGAAGGACAAAATCCGCGACGGCACGGAAAAGCGCCTCCTTTCTGATTTTGAACCTGACAATCAGGTCCTTGTAGATGATTGTCTCGTTCAAATCATCCAGATAGCGCCGAAACGCTTCACCTGAAAACTCAAGGCGTTTCGGAAAGCCCCCCCAGACCAGATAGTCGATGGGCGTTGTCTCTTTGCCCAGTTCGCGGGAGTATTCCATAAGTTCGCGGTAGATAAAAGGGCGAATGCGGAACGAGACATAGCGTCCGCTTAACGCTTTCACGTATTCCTTTGATAATAATTTCGCATTGGAGCCAGTGATGAATACGGAGGCATCATGGAGGCGCAGGGACTGGCACACTTCCTCCCAGCCTGCAATTTCCTGTAACTCATCCATGAAGATATAGCATTTGCCAGACTTGCGATGTGCCTCGATGTATTTCAGGACGGCGTCCGCATCTGGAATTGCGGCCCTTGTGACACGATCCTCGAATTCGAGATAGATGATATTGTCTGACTTTGACTTGAGTTCGTCGCGGACCTGCTGCATGATGACGGACTTTCCGCATCGCCTGATGCCAGTAATGACTTTAATCAGGTCACTGTCATAAAATGGCCGAATTTGCTCGATATAGTGTTCCCTTAAAATCATGGTGTTTGGTTCTTTTGATGTATTGTTTTGTTTAGTCTCATTCATCAATCTATTGCGAACTTTTTGTATGTCAAGCAAAAGTTCTCACTATACTGCGTACTTTTTTTTAATTTTAGCAAAAGTTCGCAATAGAAGTTTCCTTCAGAGTTGAAATACAGATTTGCAAGTTCTTTATCTCAGCCGACGGTCATAGTTGAATAAGAAGGGCTTGTCGGTTTTCGGCAAAGAAAGGTCATTGCAGGCAGAGAGGTCGGCAATGAGTCTAGCGGCATGGATTTTGGGATTACGCAGATTTCGCCAGTCCATGGGGATGTTTGGTCTCAGATTTGTGACTGTCCCATCGGTTTCAGGAACAAGCGTCAAATTTCTTGAATCATGGAATCGTGCATGGTCTTCAGGGCGGAAGCCGTCGGGGAGAAGTGCACGCGTTATCATGAGTTTAGGATAAGAGTAAATCGTGATGGCAAGGGGAGTCGTTGCAGTAGCGCATAGGTCCTGAAGTTGCTCCTGATCAATTTCCTGTGACGCAGACACGCATTTGCAACCGAGTCTATAAAGAGTCTCAGCCGCCGATGCGTTGAGGACGGCCATTCCAGGACCTGCCTCCATGGGCATGGAAGCCTCGCGTGCCAGTTGCCAGGTGTCCCAGGAATTGATTTCAATGACAACCTGTGTGCCTGTCAAAAGAGACAACAGGTGCCGCAAAGGCTCAAGTTGGGATTCATAGACGACTTCAGGGAGTGCCACCGAATGGATTTTTTGCTGGTGCTTCCTGATTGCTTGAGCCAAATCCTCCGCTTCGTCTAATGTCTGCGGATTGACGTTGACAATTAAAGGTTCTGCGATGGCATCTATGGCTTTAGTGAGTTGCGATGCTTTAATTCGCACGTGTGTATGACGTTGTCCAAGCATCAGTGAGTTGTCAGG